>JAIRZC010000265.1 GCA_031267455.1 Accumulibacter sp.
CGATTTCGTCGACTTCGAGCAAGATGCGCTCCGTCCCGCTGCGTAAAAGCAGCGCCCGGCAGGGCGGCCGTCTTTCCGGCTTCGATCGCGCATCGCCTAGAAGACGCGGCAGGTAGTAGTACAGGTAGTGATTCCCCATCCATTCGAAATGGCCGGCTTCGTTGATACGCGCCAAGTCATCTTCCTTGATCTCGACGACCTGCTCGACCATCGGCGAGGGTAGCGCGTAATTTTTCTTGCCGGTGCGGAGCAGGAGAATCTGGCTGACCGCCATCGTTAACGGAATGTATATCCGAAATTCCGTGCCTTTTTCGGCTGCCGAAATCGTTTCGATCCGCCCTCTGAGGCTTGATACTTCCGTTTTGACGACATCCATTCCGATGCCGCGTCCCGCGACTTGCGAAACCTCCGAAGCCGTCGTGAAGCCCGGCATGAAAATCATGCTGGCCAGTCGCGCCTCGCTGGCCTCTTCCTCCGGTTTCAGCAGGCCGGTTGCGATTGCGCGGCGACGGATGCGCGCGAAATCGAGCCCGGCGCCGTCGTCCGAAAAACACAGGACGATCTCGTTGTTCTCCTGCTTTACGCTCAACAGGATTTCACCGATTTCCGGTTTCGAACGCGCGCCCCGCGTCTCTTTGTCCTCGATGCCGTGCGCGATGGCGTTTCGCAGCAAATGTTCGAGCGGCGGAATCATTCGATCGAGGACGCTCCGGTCAAGTTCTACTTGTTCGCCGCGAATTTCGAGATTGGCGCGTTTACCCAATTCTTTGGAGACCTGTCGGACGATTCGGTAAAGGCGATCCTTGATTGTCCCGAAGGGAAGCATGCGGATCGTCATCAAGTCCCACTGTATTTCTTTGTTCAGACGCGATTGAACGAGAAGAGCCGAGTGGATGCTGTCGAGGTTCTTGAGCAGATTTTGCTGGACATTGCCGACATCGTTTACCGATTCGGCCATCATCCGGGTCAATTCCTGAAAACGTGTAAAGCGATCGAATTCGAGTGGGTCGAATTCACCGAGCGATGCGGTGGTCTGTACAGTGCGCGACTGCATGCGTGATTCGGCCTGAATATGAATGTCTCTTAGATAGCGGCGCAGACGGGTGACGTTCTCGGTCAAGTCGATCAGCGAATCCTTGATGCCGCGCATCTCGCTTTCGATCTGGGCGCGCGCGATCGAAAGCTCGCCGGCTTCGCCAACGAGACGGTCGACCAGCGCGGCGCGAATTCGCAGAGTCGGCTGGCGCGGCGCCGGATCGACTTCGGCCTCTGCGGCTTCGAGCAGGGTCTGGACGGTTTCCAGCGATTTGGGCGCCGGTGCGTTCCCCGGTTCCTTCAAGACTGTATCCGGTGTCTCTGGAAATTGCGCTTCGGGGGATTGGGGCGTCTGGAGCTTATCGATCGTTTTGAGGAGATCGTCCAGAACATCGCCGATTTCGTCGATGACTTCAGCGCGAGCCTTGGGCGCGTGAAGCGATTTTTCGACCCAGGATTCGAGAATGTGCGTGAGCTGTCCGAGATTCATTGCGCCCGCCATGCGCGCGCTGCCTTTCAGGGTATGCAAAAGGCGCGCGAGCGTTCGGACGGTATCGCTGCTGGACGGATTTTCGCGCCAGAGGCGCAGCTGCGCGGCGATTTCCGAGGTCAGGTCCGCCGCTTCCTCGAGGAAGACAGGCAGCAACTGTTCGTCGATCTCGTCGGCAAGTGGCGCAGCTGCGGCCAACTGGGCAGAAAGCGTTTGCTCGGGGATTTTTTCCGGGATGTCAATTTCGGCGCGCGCGCTCGATTTGGGCGCGGCGGAGTCCGAGTCCGCGCCATTCTCGGAAGGAAGTGCCGGATAAAGCGCATCGAGGGCTTCGATCAGGTCGTTGGGAGGATCGGTATCGCGATCAGAGTCGAAAAGCATCTGGTCGATTTCGTCGACGGCCCGGCGGATGAGGCCTGTTGCCTCGAAACTGGCGCGTTGTCTGGATTCCCCGCGCCGCGCCAGGGCCTCCTGGAGCGCGCGCGCCAGGAGGCTTAAGCCCATGAGACCAACGGAGGCTGAAATGCCGGCCAGTGTGTGCGCTGCGCGGTACATGTCTTCAGGCGTTTGCAACGCCTCGTTCTGCTCGATTTCGCGGAGTCCACTCGACAGTGTTTCCAGGTGCGCGGCGGATTCCTGGCGGAAAATCGCGCGAAGCTCGGGCGAAATTTCTGGAGCGCCCGATCGACCGGGGGGCGCATCGCTTCTGGAAGAAAGCGGAAGTTCCGATACGGCTGGTAGCGTTTTCGGCGGAACGCCGGAAGCTTTCTGGACGAGCGGCGCGACGGGTTCCTCCTCGTTTTCTTCGAGGTCGAGCAACGAGCGCGCGCCTGCGATCACGCCCGAAGCATCGGGCATTTTCGACGAAGCGTTGGTCAGATGCTCGACCCACGCCGAAAAAACGGAATGCGCTTGCGCGATCAGATCAAAAATACGCGGCGTAACTTCGATTTCCCTGCGCAACCAGAGATTGAGCGCCTGCTCGACGGCCCAGGCTGTTTCGCCGAAATCCTTCAGTCCGACCATGCGGCCACTACCCTTGAGCGTATGGAAAGCGCGGCGTATCGTCGTCAATACTTCGCTGTCGGTGGGGCGTTGTCTGAGCGTTGAAAGCTCTTCCGCTATCGTTGCCAGCACATTTCGGGCTTCTTCCAGGAAAATGTCCAGAAGCTCGGCGTCGATTTTTTCGTCACTTGCATGGGAGAGTTCCAAGGTTTCGTCGGAAGCCTGAACCTGCGGGTCACTCGTCGGAGGCCGGAAAATGGCCATGGCCGCATCGATCCGCGATGCGTCGGCGCCCTCTTGCGTCAAAATTGTCTTGAGGGATTTTAGCTGTTCGCCGAGCGTCGCATCATTGATGAGATCGGCGTCTTTTTGGAGAGCGTCCAGATTTTCCCGTAATGTCGCCTCAAGCGCCGAATCGCCGGATTTTTCCTTGAGTTCGCCCAAAAGCGATTGAATTTTTTCTTTCTTCCGTTCGACCTCCTGTTCGAAGGAGATCTGCAGTTCTCCAGCTTCTTTGTCGGGCGGCGCGATGAGTTCCGATTGGATTTTTCTGAAAAAGCGCGTGAAATCGTCGTGCCCGTAGGGGATCGAATCGATGAAAAGCCCGATGAGCGAAAACTGATTGGCGATCCGCTCGAAATCGGCATTGTCGGGAAGGTAATCCGGACGAGAAAAGCGTTGGATTTCCTTTTGGCCTTCGTTGATCGCCTCGACGGCTTTATCGTGCTGCAGGATCGTCAATGCGCCAGTGATTTGCCGGATTGGCGCATTGAGTGTTTCGAGTTCAGCGCGCTTTCCCGTGTCGCGGAAAAAATCATCGAGAACATGTTCGATTTGCGCCAGATTGATCCTGATTTCCTTTACGACCTGTTCGACCAGGAGTTTTTCTTGAGCGCGGGAAGATATTTCGTCGAGCATCGCGCTCTTTTCTCCCTCGGTGGGCGGTGTTCCGGCGAGACAGTCACGGATGCGCGCGATGGCGATGTCGACCTGATGGGCGAAATCGCTGCCAAGTCCCCGAAAATTCCTCTGCGCATTCTGCGCGAGGAGGATCGCCGTCGCCGTTTCCATTGCCAGAGGTTCGGTGAGCCGCGAAGCGTCGGCGTCCAGCCAATTCGAGACTTCGAGGATGCCTTGCGCGAGGCGCTGGAAATCTGCTTGTCCGAGTTGGTCGATGGTCTCGGCCAGTATCCGCGCGTGCCGCCGGAATACCTCGAAGGACGCCACGGCTCCCGCGCAGTATTTATTCCACGCGTCCCCGGTGATCGTGATTACGTCGCGCAGCTTTCGGCGGATGATTTCACGGGGGGTTGTCGAAACGATATCTTCCGCCGGGATAAGCGTGTCGAGCCGATAGATCGGAAGAGC
>JAIRZC010000075.1 GCA_031267455.1 Accumulibacter sp.
CTCGCGAACATCGATTACTTCCACGGGATACGACCTGTTCCCGCGGGATCGGATGCCGGTTCCCGCTGTGACTTGTTGCTTGTCCACGGTGGCGCGCGTGAACCGGAGGGCATAGCGTCGAACGGCTGGAAAAAACTCTGGGAAGGAAAACGCCCGAGCGATCGGCACAATAATGATATCTATCGGCTCTATCAGCGCCGTTTGCGGGCAAGGTTTTCGGAAACATTTCCCTTGATCGAAGAAGGAGGAGCATCCAAAAGCACGGATGAGGAACAGTGGCCCAAATGACACGCGGCGTGTCCGCGCGGAAAGCCTGCTCGCTTCTTGCGCGCGGGATTTTCAAGCGACTGAAATTATGAAAAAATACACCCGGTCGGATTTTCCTGGGATTCAAAATGCTTGATCGCGAAGGCTATCGCCCGAACGTCGGCATCGTTTTGTGCAATGCCAAAAACGAGGTTTTCTGGGGTAAACGGATACGCGAACACTCATGGCAGTTTCCGCAAGGCGGAATCAAGCGCGGTGAAACGCCTGAACAGGCGATGTATCGGGAGCTTTATGAAGAAATTGGTCTGCGTCCCGAACACATCGGTATCCTCGGAAAAACGAAAGATTGGCTACACTACGATGTTCCTGACCAATGGGTAAAGCGAGAATGGCGCGGCAATTACAAGGGGCAAAAGCAGATATGGTTTTTGCTTCGCCTCGTGGGTCGCGACTGTGATGTCTCGCTCCGTGCGAGCGACCACCCCGAATTTGATGCGTGGCGCTGGAATGATTATTGGGTGCCGCTCGATACCGTCATTGAATTCAAGCGCGATGTCTATCAAAGGGCACTGAAAGAACTCGCGCGCTTCCTCGGTGTTTCCCGAAAAAGGTATTCGGGGAACACAGTACCGCGCAACGGCGCAGAACTTGCTGATGAAAACTGAGTTTTCACGGATGCTTAGGCGCGCTGTGAAACGAACATGTGCTTTCGTTCTTCTGTCGTTCTTCGGCCTGGTTGTCCGGGCGGACGATTTCGACGAAGAATTCGAAAAAAAACCCTGGTCGGAAATCGAGACGCGCTTACCGGCTTTTCCCGAAGAGAGCGGCCTGATTCCCTTCGAAGTTGGTTCGGTAGCCGGTACGCGTTATTTTGTCGATGGAACGTCCGTCTCGATCGGTTCGGACGGCGTTGTGCGCTACACCTTGGTCATCGTCAGTTCCGGGGGGGCTCGAAACATCAGCCACGAAGGAATGCGCTGCGCGACTGGCGAGCGGAGATATTACGCTTTTGGCCGATCGGATAAAAGCTGGTCAAAGGCGCGCGGTAACCAATGGATGCAGATCGACGGAACGAGCAACAATCATCATGTCGAACTCTATTCCAACTTTTTCTGCTGGAGCGGTTCCATCTCGGTCATCAGCCCGGAAGACGCGGTTCATGTGTTGAAACGAGGCGGTGTGATTCACCAGTGATTTCCACCGGGCGCGCGTTCGGCTGGAGCGGTGTGGTCACTTTGGACGCTTCCGGTGGCGCCAATTTTGGCGTGATTCCAAGCAGGGGTTCGTCGCGGGTTTCGGCTGGGCGATTCCAGTCTCACTCAACGCGCCGTATCGCTCGGGTGTTCCTTTGAAACCTCTTTCCGCAGATGGATACTTCTTCATCGATGGACGATGGACCGCTCAAAAGCGTGGGGCGAAGCTGTGGGATGGGATTACGCCTGTGGGGGAAACGCCCACTCCCCACGAGGCGCGGCGGCTAGAAATCCATCTTGTCGGCGAAAGCGAGCGCCTGCATCTGCGCGATGTTGAATTTTTGCGCCGTCAGTCCGAGCATGGCTGCCTGCTCGGCAATTGCCTGTCCGTCTTCGCCTTCGCTGGTCTTGGTCAGGTTGAGGAAGGGGGCATAGATGCCCTCGAGTCCGAGCAGCGCGTCGCAGATCGGTGACGGGAGTGTCATCGTTTCGAGAACCTGCTCCATATCGACGCCAAGTAGCGCGTCAAGCAACGAAAACGCGCCCGTGATGAACAGGTTGTCCTGCTCCTGAGGGTCGAAGAGATCGGTGGCAAGGAGTTCCATCAGGCGGGCGCGCGTGAGCGCCGTGTGCATCAGCGCTTGGGCCATCGGCGCCTTGCTCGCCGTCACGAGGAGCAGCGAAAGCCATTTGTTGAGCTTTTCATAGCCCAGGATCGTCACGGCATGGCGGAAGGATTGCACTTCGCAGGAAAGTCCGAAGCCTACCGAATTAATATAGCGGAGCAGTTTGTAGGAGATCGCGACATCCTGTTTCAGCGCTTCTTCAATCTCTTTTATATCGGCGTTTTTTCGAACGAGATTCAGCACACGGATGATGTTCGCCTGTGCCGGGTTCAGTGCCTTGGCCTTTTTCGTCTTGTCCGGGAGCTTGAAAAACCAGCTCGACGCCGCGTTGATCCCTACATCCACGCAAGCCTGGAAGCTGGCCGCGTCGTATACGTTGTACGCTATGCCGAGACCGTAGTCGCGTGTGCGAATCAATAGGCCCTTGAGCTGGTCCGGCGGATAGCGTTTCGCGTCGAAATTGACGAAACGAAAGCGGATTCCGGTCAGGGCGGCTTTTTCCGCGTCGTCGTCATAGACGAGGACAAGCGAAATTGGCAATGTCTTCAACTGTTCGACGAGCGCCGCGCTTTCGGGGCCGATCAGCGCCGACGAAGGGATTTCCATCATCGCGTTTTCCGGAATCGGCCAGTCGAAAAGATCGGGACAGCACGGCATCGATCCATAGTCGATAAAAACCATCCTTTTGCCGTAAAGCCAGTTCTCGAGCAAGGGGGTCAGGGTATTGACAGCCTCGCGCGCCGTCGGTTTTCCAACCGCGTGGAGTGAGAGGCGGATCGCCATGACCCTACTCTGGTGGTTGACCAGCGGCTGGCGTGAGAGATAAATGTCGGACATTGCTTACACCGAAAGTAAGTTGATCGGAACAGCGCCCTGTGCGAATTTGTAATTATTATATTGTTCAACGTGTCAAAGCGGCAGCCTTTTGCGAAGGAATTTTCGCAACACGAAAATTCCACGTGTGATCGCGCTTTTTGCTTTTCGGGTGCTTTTTCGTTTCGACCATGAGGCATCGAAAGCAAAGGGTAAGTTGCGCATCGGCGTCGGAGTGACGAGGTAAGCTCATTGCCTGCCCCGCGATCGGGACACGGCTGGAGAAAATGCGATGCCGTATGTTATTGTTGCAATCATCCTTTCATTTCCCGTGAGGCAAGCATGTTTTCAGCGAAAAGTACCCTGAAAGACATTGATCCCGAAATCTGGACCGCAAGAGAAAACGAGAATCGCCGGCAGGAAGATCACATCGAATTGATCGCGTCCGAAAATTACGTGAGCCGCGCCGTTCTGGAAGCCCAGGGTTCGCAATTGACCAATAAGTACGCCGAAGGTTACCCTGGGAAGCGTTACTACGGGGGCTGCGAACACGTCGATGTCGTCGAACGGATCGCGATTGATCGCTTGAAAGCGCTTTTCGGCGCGGACTGCGCCAATGTCCAGCCCAACTCCGGCTCGCAGGCCAATCAGGCCGTGTTGATGGCTTTTGCCAAGCCCGGCGATACGATCATGGGACTCAGCCTGTCCGAGGGAGGACACCTGACGCACGGCATGGCGCTCAATATGTCGGGCAAGTGGTTCAACGCGGTCTTTTATGGACTCGACGCCAAGGAGGCGATCGATTACGACCAGATGGAGGCCAAGGCGCGCGAGCATAAGCCGAAGATCATCATCGCAGGCGCGTCTGCGTATTCGTTGCGCATCGATTTCGAACGCTTTGCCAAAGTTGCGAAGGATGTGGGCGCGATATTCTGCGTTGACATGGCGCACTATGCCGGTTTGATCGCCGCAGGATGCTATCCCAACCCCATTCCCTTCGCCGACGTCGTGACATCGACGACGCACAAAACGTTGCGCGGGCCGCGCGGCGGGGTTATCCTGATGAAGCCGGAACACGAAAAGGCGATCAATTCTGCGGTCTTTCCCGGACTTCAGGGCGGGCCGCTGATGCACGTCATCGCGGCTA
>JAIRZC010000089.1 GCA_031267455.1 Accumulibacter sp.
TACGCGGGATGGCCGGGATCAATGGGGTCGAATCCTGCTTGCCGCGATCGACTTCGACGCCGCGTCGATCGTCGCGCCGCCGGGGCGTCTCGTCGCGCTGGATGATTTTTCCGCCTTCCTCGAACCCCGTTTGCGCAACACACACAAGGGAAACAACGGCAGCGCTGGCGTGCTCGGCGGAAACGATGGAATGATCGGCGCGGCGTGGCTCGCCGCCCGCGCGGCGCTCAAACTCGGCGCGGGACGCGTTTACCTCGGCCTCCTTGCCGAAAACGCGCCCGCAATCGATCCGCTTCAGCCCGAATTGATGCTGCGGACGCCGGACAATCTCCTGCATTTGCCGTTGACCGCGCTGGCCTGCGGGCCCGGCATCGGTGAAAACTCCGAAGTCCTCCTCAAGCGCGTGTGCGCGCTCGACATCCCGCTTATTCTCGACGCCGACGCGCTGAATCTTCTCGCCCGGAGCACAGAACTGCAGAAAGGCGTCGCCGCGCGCCGCGCGTCTACCGTCCTGACGCCGCATCCGGCTGAAGCCGCGCGCCTGCTCGATCGCGATACGGCGGCGATTCAGTCTGACCGGGTTTCCGCCGCTCTCGAACTCGCAAATCGCTTCAACGCGCACGTCGCGCTCAAGGGATGCGGCACGCTGATCGCCTCGCCCGATGGAAAATGGTTCGTCAACGCCAGCGGCAACCCCGGACTATCCACGGCGGGGAGCGGTGATACGCTGACTGGTTTCGTCTGCGCGCTGATCGCGCAGGGATGGCCGCCACGCGAAGCGCTTCTGTGCGCCGTGCATTTGCACGGCGCTGCGGCCGACCGGCTGGTTTCCGAAGGGGAAGGCCCCATCGGCCTGACTGCGGGCGAACTCATCGAGAGCGCGCGCGCGATTTTCAACGAATGGGTTCATGGATAGGCAAACGCCGTTCTCTGGATGCCGGCGGGAAGAAAACCGCCTGTTCGTCGCGTTGGAGACACCCAATGAAATCAGGGAGAGCCTTTGCGGTTTGCGATTTCGCTTTCCCGGCCTGAAATGGACGCCGCCTGGTCAGCTTCACCTGACGCTTCGATTCATCGGGCCGGTTTCACCGGAAAAAATGGGAGCGGTCCAGCACGCCCTCTCCGGTGTCCGGCATGCTTCGTTTCACCTGACAGTGGCTGGCCTGGGCTTGTTTTCACGCAAAACGGGCGGAATCCTGTGGGCGGGAGTCAATGATGAACCGGCTTTGCGGGAACTCAAGCGGCGCGTCGACGAAGCGATCCATGACGCGACCGGATCGAGTCTCGAAGAGGCGTCCTTCTCCCCGCACTTTACCTTGAGCCGCCTGAAAGGAGCTTCTCCGCCGACGCTGAAAATACAGGCGCGCGAGGCATCCGAAGAGATGTTCGGCGAGATGCGGGCAAGCGCCTTTACGCTCTTTCGCAGTCATTTGCGTCCGTCGGGCGCGATTCACGAAGCTGTGGAAAGGTATTCGTTTACTCCGGAAAAATAATGACGAGTGACTTTCAAGGGAGAAAGCAAATGCTGTCGTCTTTCACGCTCAGGACGGAGAAAGAAGGTTTTTACGATATCACGCCCGCCGTCAGGGAAGCCGTCCGAAAGAGTGGCATGGGCGAAGGACTGTGCGTCATATACTGCCCGCATACGACGGCGGGTATCACGATAAACGAGAATGCCGATCCGGATGTCGTGAAAGACCTGCTTTACGGCCTTGAAAAGGCTTTTCCCGATCTGCCCGGATTTCGTCATTCCGAAGGCAACAGCGCCGCTCATATGAAAGCGTCGTGCATCGGCGCTTCCGCGACGCTCGTCGTGGAAAAGGGAGCGCCACTGCTCGGCGTCTGGCAGGGTGTGTATTTCTGTGAATTCGATGGGCCGCGCGAGCGGAAATTTCATGTCAAAATCATTCACTGATGCTCCTTGACGGAGATCCCGCGCCGATTTCGGCTATGAATCGTCTTCTTCATCCTCGAATTCGCCGCATTCATCGCAATCGTCGCAGTCGCACTCATGGCCGTGGCCATGACCATGGACGTGACCATGCCCGATTTCCTCGGCGCTCGCCGGACGCACCGTCGTCACCGTGCAGGTGAAGACCAACGCCATTCCGGCAAGCGGATGGTTCCCATCGAGAACGACCGTCTCGTCGGTGACTCCGGTCACCCGATAGATCGTCATGTCGTCTTCGCCGCCACCATCGGGCAGTCCTTCGAACTGCATCCCGACTCGCAACTCTCTCGGAAAACTTACGCGCGGCTCGACTTGGATCAGATCGGCATCGTATTCGCCGAAAGCTTCGTCGGGCTGCATTTTGACGACGATCGATTCGCCGATTTTCTTCCCGTGGAGTAAACCCTCGATTTTCGGGAAGATGTCGTCGTAACCGCCATGCAGATAGACGATGGGGTCCTCGCCCGCGTCAATGAGCTGCCCGTCCGTATCCTTGACGCTGTAATCGAGGGTGACGACTGTGTTTTTTGCGACCGATTCGTTCATGTATCGAGTTCCTTTATTGCGCGTAAAAAAAGTTCAAAAACGTGTCCCTGGGTGTTGGCGCCGTGCAGCGCGATTCTCACGATACCCTTCCTGTCGATGACGAAGGGTTACCGCCGGATGCGGTAATGTTTCGCGCCATTCGTTTCCTTTGCCTGGGAAACTCCGTATTCCCGGCAGATTTCACCGTCTCCATCCGGGAGAAGGCGGATCGGGATGCCGAGCTTTCCGCGGAATTCCGCGTGCCGCATGCAGCCGTCACGATGGCGCACAGAGCGGCATAGCTCCGGCGCCTGAATTCTTCCTCGTGATCGGAAAAATCAGCGGGCTCCAGCGTACAGTCCAGCATGTCATCCTTCGGGTAAAAGACGGCGACACCTTGTTTTCCGCGGAATCAGCCCGTATCCACAGTCTCCGCGCCGACATCGGAAAGAACGATACGCGGCGCTGCTTGTCCGATCATGGGCATGCCGTTCCTCGAAGGGGCTTCTGTAACCGAATCACGTACTCTGCGGCGTGATACTCCGATTTTAACCAAGTTCCGCGCCGATCCAGAAAAATGTTTTCGCTTTCCCGGGGAAAAACACTGGGCCGCGGCTTCCCGGGTCGCATCTCTCATTGCGGCAAATCAGCGTCTCACTTGCGTATTTCGGTAGCCGGGGCTAGTATTCCGGCTTTAGGGCCTCTGTTTTAAAAAAATGGTATTGAGAATGCTCATACTCGTCTTCATCGTTCTCCTGCTTCTTTTTTGCTTTGCCCTATTTGGTTTATTTGCCTTCGTTCGCTTCTGGAGGCGCAGGAACGCCTCCGCCGACGAAAGCGCGTCGGAAAACCCGGTAAGCGAGGAATCTCCTTCCGGAGCCGGCATTCCCCGGCTTCTCCCGCCCGCTTTCCCTCCCATCGAAGAGACGACAACCAAAGTCTTCGGCTCGATACCCTTGCACTGCCTGATCGTCGTTCTTCTGACGCTCGGCCTGCTTGTCCCGCTCGCCTTCGTGGATGATCTCGTCGAGGAGCGATCCTCGATGCATCGGAGCGCCATCCGGGATATTTCCGAGCACTGGGGAGAAACCCAGAGTATACGCGGGCCGGTTCTGGTCATTCCCTTCATCCGGAAGCATATTTCTTACACCGAGGCAAAAAACGGTAAAAGAATCGTTAACGAAATCATGGAACGCGAATACCGCATCCTTCTGCCGACGGCTGTCAATTTTGAAGCGAATCTCGAGCCACAGAAACGCGCGCGCGGCATTTACGAGTATGTCGTCTACACGAGCAAAATCGCCGT
>JAIRZC010000221.1 GCA_031267455.1 Accumulibacter sp.
CGAAAAATTCGGCATTCCGCAGATTTCGACCGGCGACATGTTGCGCGCGGCGGTCAAGGCAGGGACGCCGGTCGGCCTGAAAGCCAAGGCGATCATGGAATCGGGCGCCCTCGTTTCGGACGAAATCATCATCAGTCTCGTCAGTAGCCGCCTCCGCGAGCCGGATTGCGGGGCGGGCTACCTGTTCGACGGATTCCCGAGGACGATTCCACAGGCTGAATCGCTGAAATCGGCGAAAGTGGCGCTTGATTATGTGCTCGAATTCGACGTCCCCGACGAGGAAATCGTCGAGCGCCTGAGCGGGCGGCTGATCCATCCGTCGTCCGGGCGCGTCTACCACGTCAAATTCAACCCGCCGAAAACGCCGGGAAAAGATGACCCGACCGGCGAGGCCCTGATCCAGCGCGACGACGACAAGGAAGAAACGGTCAGGAAGCGGCTTGCCGTCTATCACGCGCAGACTCGTCCGCTCGTCGACTACTATATGGCGTGGATTTCGGACGGCGCGCCGAAATACCGCAAGGTATCGGGCGACGGCGACATTGAAGAAGTCAGGGACGCAATTTTTTCCGCTTTGCGTTAAAATAGAACGTTTTGTCCGCGCGCGAGAATCGCGCCCGATGCGCCGCGCGTTTTCTTTCCGAACCGTTTTCAGGGAGGGCTAATGTCGGTCGGTCTAATTTTTTCGTTGTCTTGCGCCGCGTTCGCCGTTTTATACGGCGCCGTCATGGCACGATGGATCCTTTCGCTGCCGCCGGGCAACGCGCGCATGCAGGAGATCGCGCGGGCGGTGCAGGAAGGCGCGTCGGCCTATCTGAACAAGCAATATACGACGATCGCCGTCGTTGGCGCCCTGTTGGCGGCGCTCATCGGAATTTTTCTCGGCGGGAAGATGGCCGTCGGCTTCTTGATCGGCGCGGTGCTTTCCGGCGCGACCGGCTTCATCGGAATGAACGTTTCCGTTCGCGCCAATGTCCGGACGGCCGAGGCCGCGAGAAACGGCTTGGCCGCCGCGCTCGATGTGGCGTTCAAGGGCGGCGCGATCACCGGCCTTCTCGTCGTCGGCCTCGGCCTTCTGGGCGTTTCCGGCTACTACGCCTTTCTTGGAAGCGCGGGCGGCGATTTGGTTCACGCGGTCGAACCGCTCGTCGGCCTCGCGGTCGGCGGCTCGCTGATCTCTATTTTCGCGCGCCTGGGGGGGGGTATCTTCACCAAAGGCGCCGATGTCGGCGCCGACCTCGTCGGGAAGGTCGAGGCCGGAATTCCCGAGGACGATCCGCGCAACCCGGCGGTCATTGCCGACAATGTCGGCGACAATGTTGGCGACTGCGCCGGGATGGCGGCCGACCTTTTCGAAACCTATGCGGTGACGGTCGTCGCGACGATGGTTCTCGGCGCGATGATGTCGAAAGAAAACGCGGGCGACGACCTCGTCGTCTATCCGCTCGTCCTCGGCGGAACGTCGATCATCGCGTCGATCGTCGGCTGCTTCTTCGTCAAGGCGCGGCCCGGCGGAAAAATCATGAACGCGCTCTACCGCGGGCTCGCGGTTTCGGGTGTGCTGGCGCTGATCATGTTCTATCCGGTGACGTCCTGGCTGCTCGGCGCGGGAATCACACTGCCGGATGGCCGGAGTGTCGCGGCGGCGAACATCTTCGGCTGCACCGTCGTCGGTCTTGCGCTGACCGGCCTGCTCGTCTGGATTACCGAGTATTACACCAGTACAGATTTTGGGCCCGTCCGCCATATCGCCGAAGCCTCGACGACCGGTCACGGAACCAACATCATCGCCGGACTCGGCGTCTCGATGAAATCGACCGGCCTTCCCGTGCTTTCCGTCTGCGCGGCGATCTGCGCGGCCTACGCGCTGGCCGGACTCTACGGAATCGCCATCGCCGCGACATCGATGCTGTCGATGACCGGAATCATCGTTGCCCTCGACGCTTATGGCCCGATCACGGACAACGCGGGCGGAATCGCCGAGATGTCGGGATTGCCGCAGGAAGTGCGCGACGTGACCGATCCGCTCGACGCCGTCGGAAACACGACGAAGGCCGTGACCAAGGGGTATGCGATCGGATCGGCCGGCCTGGCCGCGCTCGTTCTCTTTGCCGACTATACGCACGCGCTCGGCGCCCGGAACTACGTCACGGCTTTCGATCTTTCCGACCACATCGTGATCGTCGGACTCTTCATCGGCGGCCTGATTCCCTACCTGTTCGGCGCAATGGCGATGGAAGCCGTCGGGCGCGCGGCGGGCGCCGTCGTCGTCGAAGTCCGTCGCCAGTTCAAGGAAATCAGCGGAATCATGGAAGGCCGCGCCAAGCCCGATTATTCGCGGGCCGTCGGTATGCTGACGGACGCGGCGATCCGTGAAATGATCGTCCCGTCGCTCCTGCCGGTACTCGTTCCCGTCGTCGTCGGTCTGCTGCTTGGCCCGAAAGCCTTGGGCGGCCTCCTGATGGGGACGATCGTCACCGGGCTTTTCGTCGCGATCTCGATGACGACGGGCGGCGGCGCGTGGGATAACGCCAAGAAATACATCGAGGACGATCACTTCGGCGGAAAAGGGTCCGACGCGCACAAGGCCGCCGTCACCGGCGACACGGTCGGCGATCCCTACAAGGATACGGCGGGGCCGGCGGTCAACCCGCTGATCAAGATCATCAACATCGTCGCGCTGATGATCGTTCCGATTCTCCCGCTTACCTGATTTTGTCCGCGTGGATTCCGGCGCGACCGTTTTGCGGCGAAACCCGCCGCAAAACGGAGGCGATGAGCGGGGAAGCGCCTAGGCGGCGTTTCGCTTGAAATCGGCGAGCCGAAAACCCGCAGCCCACAGGGCGGAAAAAGAAACCGACGCGCCTAGAACGACGGTCTGTGAGAGACGAATCGCGCGCTCGGCCGCGCTTGCGGGCGCCAGCCAGCTTTCGGCGTCGCCGCCCATCCACCAGAGCGATGTGCCCATGACCGCCAGCGCGGCGGCAAGCTTCGCGTAAAAAGCGGCCCACCCCGGCTGGGGCGTATAGCTCCCATTGCGCCGAAGCCCGCGGTAGAGCAGCGCGGCGTTCAAATAGCCCGAAAGACCGATCGAAAGCGCGAGGCCGGCGTGCTTGAGCCAGCCGACGAGAGCGAAGTTCAGGGCTTGCGTGGCAAAGAGCGTGACGAGCGCGATCCTGACGGGCGTCCGGACATTCTGGCGCGCATAAAACCCCGGCGCGAGTACTTTGACAAGCATAAGCCCCATCAGGCCGAAACTGTACGCGGTCAGCGCGCTGCGCGTCTGGAGCGCGTCGGAAGCCGTAAACGCGCCGTGTTGGAAAAGGGT
>JAIRZC010000020.1 GCA_031267455.1 Accumulibacter sp.
AAGAACTGGACGCGAGCGAAGCGCTTTTTTCATTCGGTGTCTGGCGCGCCTGGCTCGACCGCGAGATGGAATCGGTCAACTTCCGCGACGAGACGATCGAAAGTCCCATTGTCCTGACGCCGCTCAAGGCCGCCGAGCTGCGGCGTTTCGAAGCCGCGATCATCCTCGGCGGCGATTCGCGGCATCTGGCGACCGATGCTGCCGGTTTCTTTTTCAACGACTCCGCGCGAAAAGCGCTCGGGCTTGGCACGCGCGAAGACGAAGAAAACGGACTGCGCCGCGAACTCGAACATCTTTTGGCCGTCGTTCCGCGCGTCATCGTGACCTGGCGGCAAGACGAAGAATCCGGCGCGCTTGCTCCCGATTTCGCGCTTTTGTCGAGTCTGCACAAGCTTGCCTGGGACGACGATCTTTTCGGCGCGCGCCTTACGCCCCATCCTGAACCGGAAGCGGACGTGGATACCGCGCCTGCAAACGCCGCTTCCGCCTTCCCATCCGCGCCGCCGGATTTGATCCCCGAGCGTATTTCCGCCAGCGCGTACAAGGCACTCATTGCCTGCCCCTATCTTTTTTTCGCGCGCCATGTTCTTCGCCTCGGAGAAATGGATGAAGTTCGCGAGGAAATGAAAAAAAACGACTATGGCAATTTCGTGCACCGCGTCCTTGAGATATTCCACACACGCCACCCATTGATTTCCGTTCTCGGAAAAGACGATGCGCGATCGGCTTTACAGTCCTGTGTCGACGAAGTCTTCGATCCTTCGATCCTCGACGATTTTCCGGCAATCGCCTGGAAAATGCGCTGGGAAAAACATCTGGATGCCTACCTCGACTGGCAACGCGAACGTGAAACCGAAGGGTGGCGCTGGGCGTGTTCGGAAGTAAAGGCCGTCTCGACGCTGGATATCGAGAATGGAAAGCGCCTCGAATTACGCGGTCGAATCGACCGGATCGACCGCCGAAGCGGTTTCGGCGATTTAAAAATCCCGTTGGTCGCGTTGCTCGACTATAAAACACAGAAGCTAAAAAACGTTCGGGAATACCTCGAAGATGACATTCAACTCGCCCTGTACGCGATGATCTACGACGAGAGCATCGGCAGGTATCTGGAAGGTGAAACGGATGCCGGGAAGGTCTCTCCGATTCCGAAGGAGACAGCCTATATCGCGCTCGACGATGACAAGATCGCCACGATCCGCTCGGGCAGCGAGGATTTTTCGATCGAGGAAATCGTCGAGTCGCAAAAAGAGCGTCTGATCCGTATCTTTGGCGCTCTGTACGCGGGCGCGAAACTCCCGGCGCGCGGCGTGAGCCGCGTCTGCGCGTATTGCGAAATGAGCGGCCTGTGCAGGAGAGATCATGCCTGACTCCCTTTCCAAATCGTCCTCGGCGCAAGAGCGAACAGGCAAGCGCGCCGTGGCGCGTGGGCGCGCGTCGAGCGGGGACGGCATTAAAAGAGAATCTCCCGGGATTGGAAAAAACCCGGCAGCGTCGATCGCCCACGTGATTGATCCTGCGCGCAGTCTTGTCGTCGAGGCCTGCGCGGGAAGCGGAAAAACCTGGCTGCTCGCGTCTCGCATCCTGAGCCTGCTACTCGGCGGCGCCGCGCCGGGCGAAATCCTCGCGATCACTTTCACCCGAAAGGCCGCCAGGGAAATCGAAGACCGAGTCGTCGACTGGATGCGTTTTTTGGCGGTCGGGGACGAAGAACGAATCGCCGGTTTTCTTGCCGAACGACACATCGCGGTGACCGGAACGAGCCTGCGCGCCGCGCGCGGCCTGTACGAGCGTTCGTTGACGGCGCATCCGGGGATCACCGTCACGACCTTCCACGGATGGTATCTGCGACTCATCGCCGCCGCCCCGATTTCATCGGGTTTGACGGGATGCGCGCTCGTCGAGCCGGATTCGCGCCTTTTCGACGAACTCTGGCGGTCTTTCCTGTTTCACCTGCGGAAAAACTCCGAAGAGGCGGCCGCGCTCGTTAGACTTTTCGGCGAAATCGGCTACGAGGCCGCGCGTTCGCTCTTACGGCGCGCGCTGGAAAGGCGTATCGAATGGCTGGCGTATGGGGGAGACGACAGGAGCGCCGCTGTGAAAATCGCCGCCGCGCTCGGCGGAAATACCGGGGATCCCGGAAATGCGGTCGAGGCTTTTTTTGCGGACGGATGGGAGGCCGACTTCAGGGAATACCTGGCCTTCCTCGAAACGAATAAGACGAAGACCGCCCAAGAAAACGCGGTTGAATTGCGCGCGGCGCTCGGCAAAGGCGATGTGCCCATCGAGGCTTTTGAACATCTCCGTCGCGTCCTGCTCAGGAAAGATGGCAAGCCAAGGCAGATCAAGGTCTCGGAAGCGTTGAAAAAATACCTTGGTACCGAAAAAGCCGACGCTTTCATCGAAATCCACGAACGCCTTGCCCGGAGGCTGACCGAGTGCCTCGAACGCCAGAGTGCCGAACGTATCCTCGAGTTCAACCTTGATGCTTGCACGGTGTTTTCCGCTTTCCTTGGGCATACCGAGGCTTTCAAGCGCGAACATCGGCAAATCGACTATGTCGATGCGGAGTGGAACGTGCTTCGCCTGCTCAGCGACGAGCGGACGGCGGCGTTTCTCCAGGCGCGTCTCGACACGCGCTACAGCCACGTATTGCTCGATGAATTCCAGGATACGAGCCCGATTCAATGGCGGATATTACTGGCCTGGCTCGACGCGTATTCCGACGGCGCGCGCCCGAGTGTCTTCCTCGTCGGCGACCCAAAACAATCGATCTACCGTTTTCGCCAGGCTGAGCCGCGCCTCTTTTCGACCGCGACAGCCTTCCTGAAGCGTGAATATGGCGCATCGTTCCATACGCGGGACACGACTTACCGGAATGCCAAGCCCATCGTCGAGATCATCAACGCGCTTTTTTCCGGTTTGCCCGAATTTTCTCCCTTCCGTCGGCACGAATCGCTCGCCGGCGCCATGCCCGGACGTATCGAACTCCTGCCGCTTTGCGAAAAAGACGCGGTCGAGCGGCCGTGTCCGCCGCCAGGCCGGCTGCGCAACCCTCTGGACGAACCCCAAGTCGAACAGGAAGATCCTCGCCGCGAAATGGAAGCCGACGCGCTCGTAAAAAAAATCGGCGAAATCGTCGGAAGAAGCGGCGATCCCTGGCAAATCGTCGACAAAACGCCCGACGGCCGGGAACTCACGCGCCCCGCGGGCTACGGCGATATCAT
Source organism: Accumulibacter sp. (assembly GCA_031267455.1). GTDB lineage: Bacteria > Pseudomonadota > Gammaproteobacteria > Burkholderiales > Rhodocyclaceae > Propionivibrio. The sequence continues at coordinate 3,225 of JAIRZC010000020.1, forward strand.
GCTGCTCGTCCGGTCGCGCAGCCACCTTGCGTGCTATGAACGCGCGCTGGCCGCCGCGGACATTCCGTTTGAAGTTGGCGCTCGGGGTGGT
>JAIRZC010000100.1 GCA_031267455.1 Accumulibacter sp.
ATCGGTACTCGATGCGCGGCGAGATTCTTGACGACATCGCTCCAGCGGCGGACACCCTCTTCGAATCACCCGCACCGCTTCGTCGCTGGAAAACGATCGCGGTCGGCGACGGTGGGAACGAACTCGGCATGGGTTCGTTGCGTAAAAGCCTCCAAGATCGCATCGAGCACGGCCCATTGATTTTCTGCGCGACTCCCGCCGATTTTGCGATCGCCGTTGGCGTTTCCAACTGGGGCGCCTATGCGCTCGCGGCCGCAGTATCGCTACTCGCCGAACGGCCCTTGCTCCCTTCGCTCGAAAAAGAACGCGAAGTTCTGGAAGCTATGCTTGCGGCGGGCGCGGTCGACGGCCGCACGAAAACCCCGTCGCTCTCGGTCGACGGGGTTTCCTGGGAAAACTATTCGCTTGTGCTGAAAGCGATCTACGACGAAGCCGAAAGAACGCTCTCAGGCCTGCCGACCACGGCGCGCACTCCCACCCATGAATCGCTCGATCCACGAGAAAAAGGCGACGACAGCGTATAACGCGACGGATCGAATCACCGCGGCTTCGGGCGAATCGGAAATGGAATCAGCGCGACACCTTGATCAGACGATCAAACGCCGGCTGCACGGGGCGAGCGTTCGGTTTGTACAGGCGATCGTAAATCGCAAGCTGCGCGGCCGAAACCTGTTGCGGTTGCATAAAGACGATCCAGATGACGTCTTCGGTGCATGGGGGCGTCGTCAACGACCCCATGAAGGCGAAATATTTGCGTTCGGCAGGAAGAAGGCGATCGACTTCGATCAGTTGATCCGGTGGCATGACCTCGCCGCCGCGTTCGAGCGGGAGGTGATTCAGCCCGGTTTGAAGAACAGGGTTTTCCAAGCCTTTTTCGAGCAATACACTGACGACCGCAAGCTTTCCATCGTCGACGGCGCGATGAACGATCTGCGCCTCCATGTCGTAGACTTTGCCGCCGACCGTGGTCTCTGCGGGCCGGTGGAAATTGATCTGCGTCAGTTCATACTCCTTTCCCTGAAAAGTCATTCCTCCACCATAAATGAGCAGGAAGAGGCTCTTCTCGCTATCGACGACGCGCATCATCGCCGGAGTGTAATCCGTTTTGACTGTATCCAGGTCGAGCGCGATGGCGTCTTGGATATCGATCGGCGACTGGCGTTTCCCAGAAGAGCACAGCGCGTATTCGGGGCGTAAACTGCCCCATTTCCCGGGACCGTCAGCCTCTCCGAAATAGGACCAGCCCAAGCGCGGATTTCCCGGAACATGACCCGGTTCTGGTTTCGGCGCGGTGCCTGACTTCTTTGGCGTGATGTTCGGTTTTTTCGGCGAGGACGCCCTGCCCGAGGATTTCGAGCCGCTCGCAATCCTGAGATTGATCTGCGAAGAAGCGTTCCGCCCTTCTTTTTTCGTCCCCTGCTCGATCATGGCTTCATTATGTTTCCGCAGGCTTTCCAAAAGCCCGGCATTGATGTTTTCGAGCGCGATCGCGTTTCCAGGCGGGGTGTTTTTGGGACGGCAGACGACGCGCAACAAACGATCGTCCGCCGTGCCCGAACGAATGGCCATATAGAAAGGGTTCTTGACTTCTTCCTGGTTCAGAAGATCGCCGTTCTCTTTGTAATAGGTGCGCTTCAGTGTCGCATGCGTACGTTCCGGGCAATCGAAGCGATGCTCGATTTCGATGCTTTGATACGCAACAGCCGTCCGGGGATCGACGATGGGCTTGTCGAGCACGATACGGCTTTTGACGCTGTATTTTCCATCCGATTCGGCGACGATGCTTTCACGGTCAATGTCGATGCGCTTGCCCTGATCATTTACGACCAGCTGCCAAGCGGGAAGCGCGGACAAAGGAAAGAGAATGCCGATGAAAAGGAAAACGCGCGCCGCAGGCCGTGTAAACGGAAAACCACACTGGCGCGTCGGCGCGGGTCGGCTCACATCGGTTTTAAATGAAAACGGAACGAGAAACATTAAGATTCTCCTGTTTTCGCGCGTTCACGCTTTCTCTGGATTTTACTTCAAGCGCCGCGCATTGGCTATGAATACGCCCTCCAGCGCCAATTGCCACAGCGAATTTTTGATGAACCTTGACGACCTTGGGTAATTCTAATGCAACTTTACCCCAAAGCGGCGCGCTTCTCCATCATCGGCGCAAATCCCCGAGGCGAAAGTTTTTCCCCGAAGCGCGTTTTCGGGGGGATCAACTAAACGCCCAAATTTCGGACGGTTTCGGCCACCATCCGCGCATCGGGAGGCGACGATTGCCCTTTTTCTGGATTTCCCTGTATAATGCGCCCCTCATTTTAGCAACCGCTGGGGAATCGCCAAGCTGGCCAAGGCACCGGATTTTGATTCCGGCATTCGAAGGTTCGAATCCTTCTTCCCCAGCCACGATCATTGATCCGGGCCGATGACCGCGCGCCTATCTCCGGTCGGAAATGAAAGTCGAGCGCGTTTCCTGCGCGATCATTGATCCGGGCCGATGACCACGCGTCTATCTGCCGTCCGCGTTTTCGGCGTCGAGGGGAAGCAAAATGCCTTACGAAAGTCTGATGGTATTCACGGGCAACGCCAACCGCAAACTGGCGTCCGAGGTCGCCAAGCGCTTGAACATTTCGCTTGGCCGCGCCTATGTCGGGCGCTTTTCCGACAGCGAGATTTCCGTCGAAATCCAGGAGCACGTTCGTGGTCGCGATGTCTTCATCTTGCAATCGACGTGCGCGCCGGCGAACGAAAACCTGATGGAACTCCTGATCATGGCGGATGCCCTGAAGCGCGCTTCCGCCGGCCGAATCACGGCGGCGATTCCCTATTTCGGCTATTCGCGGCAGGATCGCCGTGTGCGATCCGAGCGTGTTCCGATCACCGCCAAACTCGTTGCCGACCTCTTGGCGGCGTCGGGTGTCCAGAAGGTATTGACGATGGATTTGCATGCGGAACAGATTCAAGGATTCTTCAATATCCCCGTCGATAACATCTATTCGCTTCCCATCATGCTCGCCGACGTGTGGAAAAAAAACCTCGATGACTTGATGGTCGTCTCGCCCGATGTCGGAGGCGTGCAGCGCGCCCGCGCGCTCGCCAAGCGCCTCGAATGCGATCTTGCGATCATCGACAAGCGCCGCCCGAAAGCCAATGTTTCCGAGGTCATGAACATCATCGGCGACGTGAAGGACAGAACCTGCGTCATCATGGACGACATCGTCGACACGGCTGGAACGCTCTGCAAGGCCGCCGCCGCGCTGAAAAAAGATGGAGCGAGGAGTGTCCTTGCCTACTGCGTCCATCCGGTGCTCTCGGGTCACTCGGTCGAGCGGATCGCGGATTCCGCAATTGATGCGCTCGTCGTCACCGATACGATTCCGCTTTCCGACACGGCGCGGCAGTGCGGTCGCATCCGGCAGCTCTCGGTCGCCGACGTGCTCGCCGAGACGATTCGCCGGATCAGCAACGACGATTCGGTCTCGTCGCTGCTGATCGAATGAGTTTCACAAGCCACCCGAAGCGCTAAAAAAGCACAAAGCGAATGGGAAGCGCGCTTTCATCGATTTCATCATCTCCCGCCTGGTCGCGGGCGGGGCATTTATAACAGAGGAGCAGTCACCATGGGTTTTGAACTTGAAGCACAAAAACGCGTAGCGCAGGGGTCCGGAGCGAGCCGCCGCCTGCGCCGCGCGGGCAAGGTACCGGGAATCCTCTACGGAGGAACCGAGGAACCGATACCGATCGAACTGGACCACAACGCGCTTTTCCTCGCTTTGCGCAAGGAAGCCTTCCATTCGTCGATCGTAAAGCTGAAAATCGAGGGATCGGAACGTTCCATCCTCCTGCGTGACGCGCAGATGCACCCCTACAAACAACAGGTACTGCACATCGATTTTTTGCGTATCGATGAAAACCGTGTCATCTACCAGAAGGTGCCCCTGCATTTCATCAATGGCGATATTTCGCTCGGTGTCAAACGCGACGCTGGCGCGGTTTCCCACGCGATGAACGAAATCGAAGTCGCCTGTCTTCCGAAAGATCTGCCGGCTTTTGTCGAAGTGGACCTGAAGGATCTACAGGCAGGCCATTCCCTCAATGTTTCGCAGATCGTTTTCCCGGAAGGCGTCAGGGCTGTGCCGCATACCGATGAAGACCCGGTCGTCGCGACGATCGTCGTGGTTCGCAAAGAAGAAACCGCCGCCGATTCCGACGAGGCATCTGTCTCGCCCGCCGTTTCCGAGGCGACGTCGGTCTGATTTTCAGGCCTTTATTTTTCTGTGAGTCGTCCGTGACGCGAAGACGAACCGTAAGCGGCGGAGCGGAAAGGCGGCATCGGCGCGGACAATCCGGAAATGAGATCAACCGCCGCGGGAGTAGCTTGCGGCGGTTTTTCGCCTTTTTTTGAACCATGCCCGCTCCGCGTTTGGTCGTCGGCCTCGGTAATCCTGGGGCGGAATACGAGGACAATCGGCACAATCTCGGCTTCTGGTTCGTCGACCAGCTCGCGCGAGACCTCAAAATCGACCTCGCGCCGCAAGGAAAATTTTTCGGTCTCGTCGGTCGTCAGGACGACTTGCGCCTGCTCGAACCGACGACCTACATGAACTGTTCCGGTCGTTCGGTCGCCGCGCTCGCGTGCTTTTACCGGATATTTCCAGACGAAATACTGGTTGCTCACGACGACCTCGACTTGCCGCCGGGAAGCATCCGCGTCAAGCAAGGCGGAGGCAACGGCGGTCATAACGGCATCAAAGACATTCAGGCGAGTCTCGGAACGCCCGATTTTTGGCGGTTGCGTCTTGGAATCGGCCATCCCGGCGACCGTGACGTCGTCATGAAATACGTACTCAAGGCGCCGCGCGGCGAGGAATTTCCGCTGATCGACCACGCGATTGGCCGTTGCCTGTCGGTCTGGTCGAGTTTCGCTTCGGGTGATTACGAAGCGGCAAAACGCGCCCTGCATACCAAGGCGGATTGACCAAGGAATCGTTTCATGAGTCTTAAATGCGGAATCGTCGGTTTGCCGAATGTGGGAAAATCAACACTTTTCAACGCGCTGACCCAAGCAATGGTTGCCGCCGAAAACTACCCTTTTTGCACGATCGACCCTTCCATCGGGATTGTCGAAGTTCCCGACAAGCGTCTCCGGCAGCTTTCCGACATCGTAAAACCTCGGCGCATCGTCCCCGCCGTCACCGAATTCGTCGATATCGCCGGTCTTGTCGCGGGCGCATCCAGGGGCGAGGGACTGGGCAATCAGTTTCTCGCCAGTATCCGTGAAACCGACGCCATTCTTCACGTCGTCCGCTGCTTTTCAAACGACAATATCATACATGTTTCGGGAAACGTCGACCCGCTTCGTGACATCGAAGTCATCAATACCGAATTGGCGCTCGCCGACCTTTCGACCGTCGACAAGGCGCTCAATCGCTACCGCAAACCCGCCAATGCGGGCGATAAAGATGCCCGGTCGATGGTTGCAGTACTCGAAAAATGCATCACCGCCCTGGACGCGGAAAAGCCGGTACGCTCACTGGATTTCGCGGCAGCGGAAAAGGCACTCGTCAAACCGCTTTGCCTGATTACCGAAAAACCCGTACTTTACATTGCCAATGTCGCCGAAAACGGCTTTTCCGACAACCCTTTTCTGGAGGCAACGCAAAATTGCGCCGAGAAGGAAAATTCGGAAGTCGTCGCTGTCTGCGCCGCGATCGAAGCGGAAATCGCCGCACTCGACGACGAGGAGAAACCGCTTTTCCTGGCCGACCTCGGTCTTGACGCGCCCGGTCTCGAACGCCTGATTCACGCCGCCTACCATCTCCTCGGTCTCCAGACGTATTTCACCGCAGGCGAAAAAGAGGTCAAGGCATGGACGATCCATCGCGGAGATACCGCGCCGCGGGCCGCAGGCGTAATTCATTCCGATTTTGAACGCGGTTTCATCCGCGCGCAGACGATTTCTTTCGCCGATTACGTCGCCTGCGGCGGCGAGTCTGGCGCGCGCGAGGCTGGGAAGATACGCGCCGAGGGCAAGGATTACGTCGTTCAAGACGGTGATGTTCTGAACTTCCTGTTCAACGTCTGACGTTTTTTTCAGAACTCAGGAGCGTTCGGTAGCGTTTGGTGGATTGAGCAGGCCTTTTAAAATCAATGGCTTGCCAAACAATTCGGTCTGCTGAGCCTTCCTGTTGTTCATCGAGGTCTGAAAAATTCGGGGGTAGCGTTGGGGGTACTCGTGTTCAACCGTGGGGATACTTTCCCCCGCAGAGGAGTTCAACGACGCCCGAGAATCTACTCACTGATGCCAGGGTGAGGCCGACCAAACCGACTGATCGAGACTGAAAACTTTCAGACATCGGGGGCCTGTTCCTGCTGATCAAGCCCCCCGGCGGCAAACTTTGGCGGTGGAAGTACCGCCTGCAAGGCAAGGAGAAGCTCTTTGCCATTGGCGGCTTCCTTTCAGAAGCACGTGCGACCCGCGAAAAAGCGCGTGCCCTGGTTAAGCAAGGTATCATCCATCCTAATAAAGCGCGATTTAATTTTAGATTTATACAAACTTGTTTTCAGACAGAGAATTTCCGGGGTTTTTTACCTTTTTTTAGCCGTTTGAAGGCTTGTTGAATCCCGATTAAAAGCATTTCAAAGGGCAGAAGCGGCCGTTTCAGCGGCTCTTGGCTCCGTCGAATCAGCAAGGCTTGGCGCACCTCTTTGGGCGGGTGTCCGATAT
>JAIRZC010000192.1 GCA_031267455.1 Accumulibacter sp.
GCGGCCGCCTACGTTTCGCGCATGAAAGACATGATCTACCGCAAGAGCACACCCTATGACGGCGCGTACGGTGGGAGCTATCAGCGCTACTCCACCGCGGCGAACGCGGCGCGCGCCAAAGTGCAGGGTATCGAGCTTTCCGGCGAAATCCCGGTCGCGTCGTGGCTGCGCGCGTCGGCGGGCTACGCCTTTACCGACGCCCGGTTTACCAAGGACGAAGGCGGCGGCGGCCTCGAAGGAAAGCGCGTGCCCTACGTGCCCAAGCATATGTTCAACGTCGGGCTCGACGCCAGGTGGCGGGATTTTCGCGCCTTCCTTTCGGCGGTTTACATCGGCGAGCAGTACCTCAACGCGGAAAATACCGATGTAAAAAAATACGTCCCTGGCGCGCTCAGCGACAAGTACTGGCTGGCCAACCTGCGCGTCAGCTACCAGATCGACCGGAATCTCCAGGCGGCCTTCATCGTACATAACCTGTTCGACAAGGAATACTATACGTCGACGGAAATGGCGCCCGGCCGCAGCGCGGCAATCCAGATACAGACATCGTTCTGAGGATCGATGCCTGGAATGTTGTTTTGACGAAACCGCCGGCGCAAGGAGCGCCGGCGGAAAAAGGAGAAGGTATGGAGTTTGTCGTTCGTTTTTCAGAGCAGGCGCTCTATGAGGTCGCGGAAGCGCTTTACGCGCCAGTCATCGTCGTATGCGTTTTGCTGGTTCTCTACACACCGCTTTGCCTTGGAATGGCGCTCTACGAGGCTTATCAGCGAGGCCGGAAAAATTTCCCCGACCGCGAGGCTTTCAACGAGCGCCTGCGGCGGATCGAAGAGGATTTGAGCAAGCACCCGAAAAACCTCGAGATCGAGGTCGAGCGCCTCCTCCAGGCCGAGGAACTGAACCTGTCCCGCAGCCTCGACCGGATTCGCTTCATCATCCGGGTCGGCCCGTCCTTCGGTCTGATGGGCACGCTGATCCCTATGGGGATTTCGCTCTCGGCGCTGGCGCAGGGAAATATTCCGGAAATGGCCGGAAACATGGTCACCGCGTTTACGACGACGGTCGCGGGCTTGGGCGCGGCCGTTCTGGCCTACCTGATCGCCTTGACGCGCGAACGCTGGGCGCGCGAGGACTTGCGCGAAATGGCGCACGCCGCCGAACTCGCCCTGATCGCTCCGGGACGGGATGGATCGCTCCCGCGTCACTTGCATGAGGAGACCGACGATGCGATTACTGCGGCGGCCTAAGCGCGTCCACCTGAACGAAGATCCGCTTGAAGACCCGATATCGGGTGTCGCGAACCTTTTCGACGCGAGTGTCGTCTTCATCGTCTCGATGATGATAGCGCTCTTTATGGCATACAACATGATGGACCTGCTCGACCCGAATTCCGAGGTCACGCTGATGAAAAAGAACGCGAACGGCGAGCTCGAAATCATCACGAAGAAGGGCAACGAGATCAAGGCGTCGAAAGTCACCGACCAAAAGCTCGCCGGGCGCGGCGAGCGCCTTGGGACGGCCTACCGCTTAGCCGATGGCCGGATCGTCTATGTTCCGACCGAGACCGGCTCCGAGTAAGGTTCGCTGCGGGCCGGCGATTTTCTTTCCGGGCGCGGGGCGTTTTCGCGACGCGGCCTTTCAGGATAAGTGTTTTCGGGAATCCAAAAAATGAGATGGTTCGCGGCTGAAATATTCCAAAAGATTCCAATGACTTTCCGGGGCGTTCGCGGAAACGATGAGCTTCGAAAGTCGAGCGTCCTTCAAAGAATTTCATGCGTCCTTGCGGTCGCGCTCCTTTTTTGCGCGACCGCAAAGGCCAAGCCGCTTTCAATCGCGATCGTTCCGGGAAACTCGTCGATGCAGCCGATGATCGCCGCCGTCAAGCAGGTAAAAGAGCGCGAAAAAGGTCTGGAGGATGTGCGCTTTCACATTCTCCCGACGGGCCTCGAAGATCACCATAAAAAAATACTTGCCGAATCCGACGCCGCGCTCGTTCATAATATGGGGCGTGAGATCTCCGCCGCGGTGACGGAACCGGTAAGGCAGATGGCGCGGCGCGGCGCGAAAGCCTTCGCCGTCGGCGCGTCGTTCGAGGAGGGCGAGCGACAGGCCGGTCTGACGCGCGACGAGGATCTGCGCGCCTACTCGCAACAAGGCGGCGTCGAGAATTTTGCCGCGATGATCAAACGCCTGCTTGCCCGCGATTTTGGTTTCGACTTCGATGTCGGACCGCCGAAGGAGTTTCCGCGCGAAGGCCTCTGGAATCCGCGGACGGGCGTTCTGTACGAACGTTTCGAGGACTATGCGGCGGATTATCTGAAAGCAAGGCCGGAGGGCCGCGGGCGCGTCTGGGTCGGCATTCTGTTTTACCGCAATACGGCGCAGAACGGAAATTCGCCGCTCATGCTCAGCCTCATGGACGCGCTCGAAAAACGCGGTATGAATGTCCTGCCCGCTTTCGGCTATCCGCCCGACGCGCTGCTCAGGAATGTCCTGTTCAGCCCAGAAGGTAAGCCGCGCGTCGCGGCGACCGTCTCTTTCGTTTTCAAAATGGGCGGCGATCCGAAAAAGACGACCGCCGCGCTCCAGGAGCTTGATGCGCCGACGATCAACGTAATCTCGCTCCAAAACCAGACGCGGGAAGAATGGGAAGCCTCGCCTCTCGGCCTGAACCTGTCGGAGCGCACGTGGCAGGTCGCGATTCCCGAACTCGTCGGAGCGATCGCGCCGACCGTCGTTGCCGTGAAAGAAAGCCGCCGTGACGAAGCGAGCGGCTTCGAGTACATCGTGGAAGTCCCGGTCGAAGAGCGCGTCGATCGCGTGGCCGACCGGATCAGGAAATGGGTCAGCCTGCGCTATGAACTGAACCAGAACAAGCGTGTTGCGATCATCTATTACAATTATCCTCCCGGAAAGGAAAACATCGGCGCATCCTACCTCAATGTCCTGCCAAAATCGTTGTGGCGGATACTGACGCGCCTCGAACAGGAAAAATACACCACGACCGGACGCCCGGAAAGCGAGGACGCTCTGTTCGATCTCGTGCGCGACCACGGCGTCAATATGAATTCCCTGACGCCGGGCGCGCTCGAAAAAATGGTGCGCGGCGGTCGC
>JAIRZC010000210.1 GCA_031267455.1 Accumulibacter sp.
GTGGTGTATCGGACTTTACGTCAGCTACCGCGACATTTTCGCGAAGATCGATGAAACGGCCTGAGGCGCGGGACATCCGACCGCTCGGCCTGTTTGGCGGAACTTTCGATCCCATTCATTTCGCGCACCTGCGGCTCGCCGAAGCAGCATACGGTGAATTGGGTCTCTCAGGCATCCGCTGGATTCCGGCGGGCAAACCCGTACTGCGCGAGTCGCCGCATGCCGACGCGCGTCAGCGGCTCGAAATGGTGCGCCTCGCGATCGCGGACAACCCGCGCTTCGAGCTTGACGCCACCGAGGTTGAGGCCGATCGGCCCAGTTATACCGTACCGACGATCGAGCGCCTGCGCCAACCCGATCAGTGCGGCGCCGAGCTTCCGCTGGTGTTGCTCGTCGGCGCGGACGCTTTTTCGAGTTTACCCTCTTGGCATCTCTGGGAGCGCCTTTTCAAACTTGCGCACATCGCCGTTGCGCGCCGTCCAGGCTTCCCGATCGAACCTGAAACCTTGCCCGAACATCTGTCGGAAGTCTGGCGCGCGCGCTTTTCCGCCGATCCGGATGTGTTGTCGCATGCGCCGTCTGGCGCCATCGTGAGTTTTCCGATGACGCCGCTCGGCATTTCAGCGACGCGGATCCGGCAATTGATTTTGAGCGGACTCAGCACACGCTACCTGTTGCCCGATCCAGTAATTGCTTATATCGAGGAGCGACGCTTCTACCGCGAATCGTCCCGTGCCCCGAGATGATCGACGGATGGCCGTGGAAACACCGATGTCGCCCGGATACGGTATCCTCAACATTTTTTAGTGAAAGGAAGGTTTCAACCGGAACAGTCTATGATGAATGCCAGCCAGATTGAAAAACTTGTCGTCAGCGCCCTTGAAGACATCAAGGGGAAAGATATCGAAACCATCGATACGTCCCGGCTCACCCCGCTTTTCGAGCGCATCGTCGTGGCGACTGGCGATTCGAATCGCCAAGTGCGCGCGCTCGCGAGGAATGTCCAAGATAAATCGCGCGGCGCGGGCGTCGAAATCCTTTCGACCGAGGGAGAAGATGCCGGCGAATGGATTCTCGTCGATCTAGGCGATGTCATCGTCCACATCATGCAACCCGCTGTACGCAACTACTATAAACTCGAAGAACTCTGGAACAGCCGAAATCGACCGCCCCTTCCCAACCTTCCGGCCGGCGCATGAGATTCGGTGTTTTTGCCGTGAGCCGAAAAGCGCCCGACTGGATCGCCGCCGCTTGCGACGAATACGTCAAACGGATGCCGCGTGAACTGCCCGTATCGATCGTCGAGATAAAGCCTGCGGCGGGCGAGTCGCGCGCGCAACGACTCGCCGCCGAGAAAGTGCGTTTTCTCTCGGCGTCGCGCGCTTTCGAGAGGGTCATTACGCTCGATGAACGCGGCGCCGACCTGACGACGCTTGAATTGGCGCGTCGGCTCGAATCCTGGTGCCAAACGGGCGGCGATACGGCTTTCGCGATTGGAAGCGCCGAGGGTCTCGACGAAGAATTGAAGCGGAATGCGGACGAATCGATTCGTCTTTCGAGCCTGACGCTTCCGCACACGATCGCGCGCCTTCTGCTTTGCGAGCAGCTCTATCGCGCGGCAAGCCTTCTCAAGAATCATCCTTACCACCGGAAATGACGGGATGGATGCGCGGAAAGGCTCGGAGATGATCGCATCACACAACTTCCGACTTTACCTGGCCTCGCGCAGTCCGCGGCGCCGCGAACTGCTGTCGCAAATCGGCGTTTGTTTCGACAGCCTCGTCTTTCGCGGCCCGCCGCGCAACGACAATGAAGTCGACGAGCGTCCCCTGGGGAGCGAAATGCCGGCCGACTGTGTGCAACGTCTCGCCAGGGCCAAGGCGCTGCATGGCCTGCGCCTCGTTCAGCAACGGAAAATGACGGTTCAGCCCGTGCTTTCCGCGGACACCGTGATCGAATTCGACGGTGAGATTATCGGAAAACCTTTGGATGCTGTCGATGCGGTGGAAATACTCAAACGCTTGTCCGGTCGTTTGCATCGCGTATTGACAGCAGTGACGCTTTCCGACGAGACGCGCATCGAATCGGTGTTGTCGGTCAGCGAAGTGGGCTTTTGCGCGCTTTCCGAAGGAGAAATCCGTCGCTATGTCGAGAGCGGCGATCCGATGGATAAGGCTGGAGCATACGGAATCCAGGGCTATGCCGCGCTCTTCGTCGAACATTTGTCCGGGAGCTATTCGGGCGTGATGGGGTTGCCGCTTTTCGAGACGGGACAGTTGCTCAAGCGCTTCGGATTCCTTCCGTGACTCGCCGTCTCGCGTTAGAGTGCGCAAAAACGCTGACCCGGCGCCGCGGACCGGCGCTTTGATTTTGCTTCCCGCCGCCGATTACTCCCCCCCGGCGTTGCCTGGCAAGCACTACTGGCGCACGCCCCGCCAGGAATCGGGGAGCCAACTCGAATTCGACTGTTGTGATTCTGCCGGGCACGCGCCCGATCGCGTCGGGCGACGAGAAGTCCTGCTCAAGCTTCGCAACCCATCGATCTGATACCCATTCAATATCGACAAATTCATTGACGCGACAATACCGCCCTCTCACCGACGACCACTCCGTCAGAACGTGACGCGCGTATGTTGCCGGGAGGGGAATCGAGGCAAACACCCGCGCAACATGGCATTTCCTGCCTTCACGGCTCAAAAAGGCGGGGAATGTCACGGTTTGTGGCTAATACGGACAAAGGGATCGCGAAATTATGAAAGATACCGGGATTTTAGGTATGGCTATGCGAAGTTGGCATGGTTCCCTTGGATTTCCATATCGGTTCAGGAAAAATTTCTTTCAACGATAATCCAAAAAATCATATCCGGTCTGGGGGATTTCGAGGACATAGCCTTTCAAATTCTCGATGCCCGAAAACCCGAACTTCCCTGAATGTAGCTGTAATGTACGGCTTCAGCGCTCTGCCGAATGAATCTCTGAATACCCATACGGTTTTTTCACTGGTAGCATGCGTATTCGTTATCAGGCGACCCTCTTCATGCAGGGAAGGGGGAACGCTCCAATGTAGCGTGAAGTTGTCTCCGACAGACAGAGGAAAGTTTTTATCCCGCTTATGTCTACCAAGTCGCCCGCATACGCCGGCGCTTCCACGAGGGAAAGGGACGGTAGCTCGGGAAGCCCTACCCATTTTCTGAAACCCTCAAAGGCTTCATACGCTCCGCGAGCGTTCCAGTGTGTATCGGCTCTGTAGTAAAGAAGGCCGCCGGATTTTTCTCCGACAAGTCGATCCGTTGGATCGTAGACCTTGATGCCTGCTTCATTCAAAGTCTCCAGAAGAGGGGAGATAAAGCGCCGCCGAGCGGGGATGGCAACCGGAGGAAGGTATTCTGGGTAGATACTGGATTTGTTTGGCCCGATAAATACGAAAAATTCCACTCCCTTTCTTTTTGCGGCGTCACGGATATTCGAATACGCTTCAGTCTGGCGTTTCAGACTATCCCTCGAAAGAATCACACGCCCTTGGAGTTTATCCACGCAACGCGCGTAACTGTTGCCAAGAAAGAGCCAGTTTCCTTTTCCCTTATAGCTCTTGTTCATATCCAGGCTGTCGCCACCGGCCTCATACAGGGCTACAGATAGCTCCAGTAAAGGAGTCCGCAAAGGGAAATGATCCGCAAAGAAGTTGTCAATCTCTCGGAAAAACTTTTTGACAGACCCCGACCGTAACTTGGATGGCATTTCTGGAAAAGTGGCAATTCCCCTGCGTTCGTTTCCCAGATTTTCCATCCCCGGCGTGATAAAGGATGCCACGGGAACGATGAACAGAAACGCGGTAAGCAGACAGGACAGTAAAAACTTGTTTACAAAAGCTGCCATGGGAACGATGATCAGAAGTGCGGAAAGCAGGCAGGACAGTAAAAACTTGTTCACGATAGCCGCCTAAAAATCAAAATAAATAAAAGGATTACGCCCCCCTGTGAGAAGAAGCGCAATAGACAAAACGGCAAAAAGCGTTTGCAGGCCGTAGGCGCTTGCTGGGAAACTTTCTGCCTTGTGACTGGTGGGAGCGGGGAAAAATCTGTCTGGCAGCAGACACAAAACGAATCCGACGGCTAGGGCGACGCATGCCATCACGTGGTATGTCAGCACAGACGGAGCGGAAGAAACTGTGAACATGTTTTTCAGGTATGCCCTGGCCAGGCTGATATTCTCTGCGCGAAAGAAAACCCACCCGACCAGAACGACGATCAGGGTATAACTGCGCGATAGGACAACGGGGACTCGTTCAAGCATCCGGCCAGCAGGCAGTCGCTCAAAGACCAAAAACAACCCATGCCATAATCCCCACAGAATAAAGGTGATATCCGCCCCATGCCACAGGCCGCAAAGGGAAAAAACGATCAGCAAATTCCTGTAGGCAGTACCTCCCCCGCTACCGCCCAATGGGATATAGAGATAATCGCGCAGCCACGAAGAAAGCGAAATGTGCCAGCGCCGCCAAAATTCCCGAATGCTGGTACTGGAATACGGTCGCCGAAAATTCTCCGCAAAATGGAATCCGGCCATTGCAGCCAGACCTATTGCCATATCGGAGTATCCCGAAAAATCGAAGTAAATCTGTATGGCATAAGCCGTTATGCCAAGCCACGCATCAAAAAAATGCAAGTTACCAAGGGCCGACAAGGAAAAGGCGGAATCGGCCATAATCGCAACAGAGTTGGCGATGATGACTTTTTTGTTCAGGCCAAGAAGAAAACGATACATGCCAAATGTGAATAGTTCCTTGTTCGGCCCCCGCGCGGAAAGATCGTCTTTTACTTGGGCATATCGCACGATCGGCCCGGCAACCAAATGGGGGAACATGCAAAAATAGGTGAGAAAGTCGAACGTGTTTTTAGCTGGTGCAACCTGCCGTCGGTAGACGTCGATAAGATAACTGATTGCGTGGAAGGTAAAGAAACTGATTCCAAGGGGCATTGACGCCTTCTTACTCGCCAAGGTTGGTAAAATGAATGATGTCAGCCAATAGGCATATTTGAAGCCCACAAGAACGGCCAAATTGACGGCCACGAAGACCGCAACCCATGAGCGCGGGTTCTTGCTCTTGGACAGATAATTTCCGGCCGCATAGTTGACGATGCCAAGGACCAGAAGCAAAAAGACGTTGGCCGCTTCTCCCCATGTGTAAAAAATCAGGCTGGCAAACAGCAAACCTGTATTGCGCGATATTTCCGACTTGGCGCGTCGCACAAAAAAATCAACAGCCAAAAACAACGGCAAAAGCAGGAAAATGAAGGATAGAGAAGCAAAGACCATATTTCACCCAGCACTCTCTACCGATGTTTCGGACGTGTCACGCTCACCTATCGAAGCCATGATATTACAATGGAATTTCCAGCCTTCCAACTCTAAGCGCCCGTCCCATGAACCGCCCTTCCGTAAATATCAATAGCTTATACACGACATGCTTCGGAACTAAACGTCCCAGGCCTTTTTGTGGATTGGATGCCTTGCGGCTCGTTGTTACGAAGGTATTCATTTGCCATACCCGCCGCGGTTTTAGATAAACGGAATCAATCGCCGGCGACGACAACCGTGAAGAGCGAATCCGGCTTTACATGCCGCGCGAAAGCGTCCCGAACCTCGGCGGCGGTGACTTTTCCAATGTTTTCGGTGTAGCGGTCGAGGTAGTCGAGCGGGTAACTGAAAAATCCGAC
>JAIRZC010000059.1 GCA_031267455.1 Accumulibacter sp.
CTGGTGGATTTCGTAGAGCGCGAATTCGTTTTGATCGACGAGAAGCAAGCATGCGGGCGACAGCGTGAGAATCTGCCGGCACAATTCGCTCCCGATCGACCCGCCCGCGCCGGTGACGAGGATGATTTTCCCGGTCGAGTTTTTCCCCAGTAGCACAAGATTTGGCGCGACGGTCTCACGCCCGAGCAGGTCGTCGATATCGAGTTCCCGAATGTCCGAGACGCTGATTTTTCCCTGCGCGAGTTCCGTCACGCTCGGAAGCGTGCGTACCGATACCTTGACATTCCGTATCCTCGAAAGGATTTCGTTTCTCCGGCGGCGGTTTTCCGAAGGCATCGCGAGGAGAATGTCGCTGATTTGCAATTCGGACGCGAGCTTGTCCATGTCGGCCGGGTTGTAAATCGGCAGCCCGTTCAGTATGTGACCATGCAGCTGGTCGTCGTCGTCGAGGAAGCCGACGACGCGCATTTCATGGTTGTTCGCCATGGCCAAGGCGAGCTGCCGTCCGGCTGCGCCGGCGCCATAAATCAGCGCTTTGGGAAGATTTTCCGATTTGACGCGACTCTGATAAAAGTCGCCGAGCCAAAATCGCGCGAACGCGCGCGACGCGCCAACGGACAAAAGGAGCAGAATCGGCTGGATCAATCCGACGGTACGCGGTACTTCGGGAATCCCGAATGCCGTGATGACCGAGGCGTAGGCAAGGCCATAGACGAGCGTTGCTTTTGTCACGCTCATCAGTGCGGGCCAGCCCGAATAGCGAAAGATCGCGCGGTAAAGTCCGGAAACGGCGAAGATGGGCAGGGCGAACGCGACGGAAACCAGCGCTGCGTGCAACGCGCCGCCCGAGAGGGTGACGAATTCGCCGACACGAAGATAGAACGCGAGCCAGACGCTCAACACACACAGACTCGTGTCGACAGCCAAGACGACGAGGCGTTTGATGAAACGCGGCAATGCGAGAACGGGATCGGCGAAAGAGTTCGGGAACACGGTATTTTTCGCTAGCTAATGTGTTATGTCGTCCTGACGGAGGACTTTCACGAAAGTCATCCAGAGGATCAGTAAATCGAAGCGAAACGAGCGGCGGCGCATATATTCCGCATCCAGATCGACCTTGTGCGGGATCGGCAGTTCGTCCCGTCCGTTGATCTGCGCGTAGCCCGTGAGGCCGGGAAGCAGTCGGTGGATTCCGCGTTCGGTGCGAAGCGCGATGAGGTCGTTCTGGTTGAAAAGCGCCGGTCTCGGCCCGACGAAACTCATATCGCCTTTCAGGATGCTCCAGAGTTGAGGGAGTTCGTCGAGGCTTGTTCTGCGGAGGAAGGGGCCGACGCTCGTCAGCCGCTCCTGGGCGTTGGTCAAAAGGTGCGTCGCGACTGCGGGTGTCCCGATTTGCATGCTGCGGAATTTCGGCATCCGGAAAATCCGGTTGTCTTTCCCGACCCGGTCGGACCAATAAAGGGCGGGGCCTTTGGAAGTCAGGCGAATCAGAAAAGTGATGAAGAGGAGCGGCAGCGCGAGGATCAGGCTGGCCACGATCGCGAGAAAGATGTCGAAAGAGCGTTTCATCGCTCGCCCCCACAGAGGGGCGAGGCGTCGTCCGACAGCATCTCGCGGATCCCTTCCGCCAACGGGATTTTCGCGGACCAGCCGAGTTCTCTTTTGATGCGTTCCGGCGAATAGCAGGCCGAATCGAGAAAGCGCGAAACGAGTCCAGAGGGCCGGGGCAAGTCTCTCCCCGAAACGGTGGCGAGCACGGCGGAAAATGCGTCGCCAGCCCGCCCGCAGGAGCGAAACAGCTTAGCTGGAATGCGCCAGCGCGCGGGTGGCATGCCGAGGGTTTTTCGTAGCGCGTCGTAGATTTCACGTCCCGAATAAGGGTGAGGGTCCGCAACGATATAAGTCCGACCGTTCGCGCGCGCTTCTTCGACGACGAAACGCATCGCCGATACGACATCCGAAACATGGACGATCGAACGCCGATTTTTCGTCTCGGGGAGTGGGGGAAGCCAACCCGCTCGAATACCGCGGACCATGTACGCCATGTTTCCCGGCGCGCCTTTTCCATAGACCAAGGTGAGCCGCAGGTTGACGACATGCATCGCGTATTTCGCGCCGGCGTCGAGGACGGCTTTTTCGGCTGCGCGCTTGGCTTTTCCGTAAGGCGAAACGGGTTGGCCCGGATGGTCTTCGTCGACACAGGCTTCGCCGGGCCCTGCCATCGCGCCGACGCTGGAAAGAAAAACAAAGCGTCGAACGCCCGACTTGCCCGCGGCTTCCAGCAAGTTGCGCGTCCCCTCGTAATTGACCTTCCAGAAAAGCGCGGGGTCGGCCGAGAAAACGGCGTGCGCGTAGCCCGCGCAGTGAAAGACGGCCTCGACGCCTTCGCACGCCGCTTCGAGCGATGCCGGATCGAGCAGGTCGCCGCGAATCTCGCCGTCGGTCGGGCGCCTCGCCATACGCCGGTCTCCGGCGCGCGCGAGGGCGCGGCCGATGAATCCTGTGGATCCCGTGACGAGCGTCGTCATCGCCTGAAGAGTTCGAGCAGTTTCATGGGATAGCGCAGGGAAAGCTTCCATGCACCGGTTTCAAGACCGTTTTCGCGGCACGCGCGCAAAATCTCGCGGTGCGACAAAAGCCGCGCGCCAAGCCCAGCGTTGCTGATTCCCCCAAGCTGCATCTTAACGAGTATTTCGGGGAGATAGCCATAGTGAATATTCGCTTTCGAAAACGCGCGCGCAAAGAACTCGAAATCGCCGGCGATACGGTAATCCGTTTTGAAGCGCCCGACGATCTCATATATCTCGCGTTTCAGGAAAAAAGCCGCGTGCGCGGGCACCCAGCCGTAAGCCAGGCGTTTGGGGTTGAAACGGCCGGAATTGAAACGCCGGGCGATCTTTTCCGGATTCTCGGGGGAAAAATAAGCGAGATCGCCGATCAAGGCATCAATGCCGAGGTTTTCGATCTCGTTCGCGACACGACCGAGGACTTGCGGCGAAGCGTAAAAATCGTCGGCGTTCAGAAAACAGACGATATCGCCGCTTGCGAGGTCCAGCCCTTTGTTCATTGCGTCGTAGATTCCCTCGTCGGGTTCGGAAATATAGCGCGCGAGATTTTTTTCATGGCCTCTGATGATATCGAACGTCCCGTCCGTCGAAGCACCGTCGATGACGATGTGTTCCACGGCCGGGTGATCCTGCGCGGCAACGGAGTCCAGCGTCCGCCTAACGGTACGTCTGGCGTTGAATGTCACGGTGATGACGGTGATTTTCAGCATGCTTTCAATCTATGGAAAAGACCGCGTAGAACGTACCTGAAATTACCCTGAAGCACCATCAGGGCCAGGCGACGCAGTTGATGATAACGCTGGCAGGCGAAAGAAGCTTCACGACCGGTGAGTACCCTGCGGTATTCTTCGTCGAATTCGGGTTGACGACGATGCGTTTTCGTCGAATCGTGGAGGCGAAGTCCA
>JAIRZC010000088.1 GCA_031267455.1 Accumulibacter sp.
TCGATCTGGTGCTCGATCTGGAAGCGCGAAAACAGCGGTACATCGTCGCGGTAGCGCTTGATCCTGTTCGGCATTTCGGGCATGACGTAGGACATGAATTTCCGGGCCTGCTCGAAAACTTCATCCGTATCAATCAGGATTTCTCCGATGTCGGGCTGAAAATAATCCCGAATCGCGCGAATGACCAGCGTGTCTTCCTGATAAATCAGGGAAGGCGCTTTTTCCTGAGTGGCGGCGGCGTTGATCGCCTTCCAGAGCTGGAGTTGGTAATTGAGGTCCCACTGGAGTTCTTCGATGCTTCGACCGATCGCCGCCGTTCGGGCGATGAGGCTCATTCCTTGAGGAATTTCGAGCTGTTCGAGCAAGGCGCGCAATTCATTGCGATCTTCGCCTTCGACGCGGCGCGAGACGCCGCCGCCTCTCGGGTTGTTCGGCATCAGGACGAGATAGCGGCCAGCCAGACTGATGAAAGTCGTCATCGCGGCGCCCTTGTTTCCACGCTCGTCTTTTTCGACTTGGACGATCAGTTCCTGGCTTTCGCGCAGTGCTTCCTTTATCGATGCGCGCGCCTCGACGCCTTCTTGAAAATACGAACGGGAAATCTCCTTGAACGGCAAAAAGCCATTGCGCTCGGCGCCATAATTGACGAAAGCGGCTTCGAGACTCGGTTCGAGATGAGTAATGACCGCCTTGTAAATATTGCTTTTTTTCTGTTCTTTTGCGGCCGATTCAATATCGAGGTCAATGAGTTTCTGACCATCGACAATGGCGACACGGAGTTCTTCGGCCTGTGTCGCATTGAACAACATGCGTTTCATAAAAACGGGCTCCCGCGCGCACCACGGGAACGCCTTGTGCAGTAGCGCAAATTACAAGAATTAGTTAGATTCCGGAAAAGGCCGAATAAACCTGCAACGACTGTTATAACTAATCAAATATGTTTCGCTGACCCAACTTTTCTCTGTTTCCGAAATTTCGGAAACCGGAAACCTGCCCTCGGTGCCCCCCGAACATTGTTCGGCACGCGCAAAAATCAAGTAGTATCGCTACTTTTGGTGAGCGAATTTAACCAGTTTGATTTACGTTGACTGACCCTGCGCAGGTTGGCGCAGGCAAAGCATCCTGCCTGAAAACGCGCCGTATTTTCATCAATCCGGGCGTCCGGCAGTCTTGGGTATCGTCGCTTTTTTCAAATCGAGACGCAAATCATGCAACAGTATAGGTCAAAATGCCCGAGTCAGGCAAAAATTCAGTATCGAAAATTTTGATCCAGGAAGACGGGCAGGCCCAACGGCTCGACAACTTCCTTTTCCGCTTGTGCAAGGGGGTTCCGAAAAGCCATATCTGCCGAATCATCCGAAACGGCGAAGTGCGCGTCAACGGAAAGCGCGCGGCCGTTTCCGACCGGCTTCAGCCGGGCGACCTTCTCCGGATACCACCCATCCGAATCGCGCTTCGCGCGCAAGGCGGCGCGCCTCGCGCGATCCGTTTTCCGGTCGTCTATGAAGACGATGCGTTACTGGTTATCGACAAGCCTTCGGGGATTGCCGTCCACGGCGGCAGCGGCGTCAGCTTTGGTGTGATCGAAACCCTGCGGCGACAGCGCCTCGAAGCAAAATTCCTGGAACTTGCGCACAGGCTCGACAAGGAAACGTCCGGACTTTTGCTGATCGGAAAGAAACGCTCGGCGTTGACGGCGCTTCACGAGATTTTCCGTGAAGAAGAAAGAGGGCGGGCCGACAAGCGCTACCTCTTGTTGGTCCGCGGTCGCTGGTTGGACAGGCTGCGGGACGTGCGGTGTCCTCTCAAGAAATACCTGCTCGAAAACGGCGAGAGGCGGGTTTGCGTTTCAGAAGAAGGCAAAGTATCGAGAACCATCTTCAGGCTCCGCTCGCGCTGGGAAAACTTCAGCCTGCTCGAAGCCAAGCTCAAGACGGGGCGAACGCACCAGATCCGTGTTCATTGCGCTTCTCTTGGCTTTCCCGTCGCCGGGGACGACAAATCCGGCGATTTTTCGCTCAACCGAAGTTTGCGCAACACGGGGCTGAAACGACTTTTTCTTCACGCGTGGAAGATCGCATTGCCTCATCCGGCGACGGGCGAGGCGCTCTCGCTGATCTCCCCGCTCCCAGACGCGCTGGAAGCTTTCCTCGCGCAGCTTTCCGCGCACGAAAAACGGGAGTATTGGGATGATCATGGGTTTGGGCAGGTGCTTTGACGCAATGAGCGGGCAATGAGGGTATCGCAAATCAAGGGAGGCTTTTATGCCCGATCTGGAGAACAGATCATTGACGGATATCGGGATTGAGTTCTCCCGGAGCGTTTCATCTTGAATGCTTGAACATCCGGGCGTTTCTCGAGGATATCAACCGAGATATCGGCGCCTTTGGAATGGAACGAGTGTCCGGTTGCCGAGGCTTTCCGCATCCTCGGTGAAAAGCGTTTATACTGTTTTTTTACAATTTTCCGAGAGTAGAAAGTGGAAACGTCCGACCCCAAAAACACAAACCATCAAAATCCGAGCTGGGAACGCGACCTTCTTGAAAAAATCGCGATGACCTTTCTGAAAGAACAACGCGCGAAACGCCGCTGGGGCATCTTTTTCAAGCTGGCGATGCTTGCATATTTCATTATCATTCTTGCCGTATTCATGGAATTCGGCGCGTCGGAGAAATTTTCGGATGGAAAGAGATACACGGCGCTCGTCAACCTGAATGGGGTAATCGAAGCCGCAGGCAACAGCAGCGCTGAAAAAATCAACGAGGCCTTGCAATCCGCTTTCGAAGACAAGGGGACGGTTGGCGTCGTACTTCGAATCAACAGTCCCGGAGGCAGTCCGGTCCAGTCCGGGATCGTTTATGATGAAATCCTAAGACTCCGAAAAAAACATCCGGATATTCCGCTTTATGTCGTCGTCGAAGACCTTTGCGCATCGGGAGGCTATTACATCGCTTCGGCCGCCGACAGGATTTTTGTCGATAAGGCCAGCATCATCGGCTCGATCGGCGTTCTCATCGATGGATTCGGATTCACAAACGCGATGGAAAAGCTCGGTGTCGAGCGCCGCTTGCTGACGGCGGGGACGAACAAGGGATTTCTCGACCCTTTTTCTCCACAGGACGAGGGTCAGAAAGAACATGCGCGCAAGCTCCTCGATGAAATCCACCAGCAGTTCATCTCCGTCGTTCGCCAGGGGCGAGGAGATCGCTTGAAAGAGTCGCCCGAACTCTTTTCAGGCTTGTTGTGGACGGGGGCGCAGAGTATCCGGATCGGGCTTGCCGACGACTTCGGCACGGTCAATAGCGTCGCGCGCGATCAAATAAAAGCCGACGACATCAAGGATTTCTCGGTCAAGGAAAACCTGGCCGAACGTTTTGCCAAGCGCTTGGGCAGTGAAGCCGGAAAAACATTTTCGTCGCATCTTTTTGGAAAAACCGGGGAAATGCGTTAAAAACCGACGGGTATTGGAAAGAGAAAAGCCTTCGAGGCGCGGCGACCCTTTTTTGAGAAGCTTTTCGATAAAAGGCTATCCGGTTTCGGGACGATGGAACTCGCTATCTATGGAAAAGGCGGGATCGGGAAGTCGACGATTTCCGCCAATCTTTCGCTTGCGCTCGCGAAGAAGGGGCGGCGAGTCCTTCAGGTCGGCTGCGATCCGAAACGCGACTCGACGCGGCTTTTGTTGCGCGGAACACGTATCGAAACGGTTCTTGAGTATCTCAGGGAAACGCCGCCCGACCGGTGCCGGATTTCGGACATCCTCCACGAGGGCGCTCTCGGCGTTCATTGCGTCGAGGCGGGCGGCCCCGAGCCTGGCGTTGGCTGTGCGGGCCGGGGAATCCTGACGACTTTCGAACTTTTGCACCGCCTTGGCGTCAAGGAAAACCGCTACGACGCGATTCTCTACGATGTGCTTGGCGATGTCGTCTGTGGCGGTTTCGCCGTACCGATCCGACACGAATACGCCGACAAAGTCTATATTGTTACCTCGGGCGAATTCATGTCGCTCTATGCGGCGAACAACATCCTGCGCGGGCTTGGGAACTTCGACTGGGATGGTGCGCGCGCCGGCGGTGTCATACTGAATTCGCGCGGCCTTGCCGATGAAGACCGGCGTGTCGTCCTTTTTTGCGAGGCGGTAGGCTTGCCGCTGATCGAGCGTTTTCCCAAAAGCGCGCTCTTTTCGGAAAGTGAAAACGAGGCGCGCTGTCTCGTGGAGTGTTTCCCCGACTCGGATATCGCCGAGAAATTCGAGTGCCTTGCCGACTTCATTTACAGGCAATGCGAACTTTATCGACCCCTACCGCTTTCGGACGATGATCTCGAAGAACGTCTGCTTGGAAAAAAACCGCGTCCGTTTCTTTTCGGGAAAAAAAGCGCGCCCGTACCGGAAAACGTTTCCAGGAAGCCTGTTTTTTACTCGAAGGGCCTGATTTCCCGCGAACCGCTCCAGGGATGCGCTTTCAGCGGCGCGCTGACAATCTGTACCCAGGTGGCGGACAGCGTCTGCATCGCGCACGGCCCAAACAGTTGCGCGCACATCGCCTACCAGAATATCACTTCGACGCCGCGGCGCTTCCTGCTCGAACGTGGAATTGTCCTGCCTCACCAAACCGCGCCGCCCATCGTTTCGTCAGGAATGAACGAGAGCGTCATGGTTTTTGGCGGCGCTGGAATTTTGCGGCAGAAGCTCGAAGAGACGCTTCGGAAAAAGCCGAAGGCCGTTTTCGTCTTAACGACTTGCCCGAGTGGAATCATCGGCGACAATCTCGATTTTTTGCACGACTGCGAAACATCCGAAACGAGGGTCATCCCGCTATTGACCGACGGAAATCTCCGCGGCGACTATCTCCAGGGAATTCTGACAGCCTATATGGGACTTGCGCGCGCCCTGGTCGACCCGGCGGTCGCCTCGGAAAGCGACACGGTCAACCTGATCGCGGAGAAAACCGAGGCCGACGCTACGCGCGAGAGCTATGAGAATATCGTCGGTATCCTTGGGCGTTTGGGTTTGCGAATAAACTGCCGCTTCATCAATGGCGCGTCGATCGAATCCCTCCGGAATTTCAAACGAGGGCGACTGAACTTTCTTGCCTATGCCGATTATATGGGGCGAACGATACGGAGCTTTCTCGAAAAAGAGTTCGACGCGCCGTTTTTCGACAAGGCGTTTCCAGTCGGATTTCATGAAACCTGCGATTGGACGCGCCAGGTCGGCGAATTTTTCGGCAAAAAGGACGCGGCCGATGCGCTGATTGCCGAGGGTAGGGCGCGCTACGATCAGGAAATTGCCGAAATTCGCCCTTGGCTCGAAGGGAAACGGCTGATGATGATCACTTACAGCCATGAAATCGACTGGATTTTGCAAGCCGCGTGCGACCTTGGGATGGAGATTGCTTTCGTCGGCATCTTGAGTTTTTCGCAGGAAAACCTTTTCAAGACTCGTTTTGAAGACCGGATTTTGGAACTCCACGTTCCTTACGATAACGGGAGGCGCAGCGCCGATATCGCGCGGGTAGCGCCCGACCTCTTTTTGACCAATTACGCGTCGATCGAACACGACGGCTCGACGCTGACGGATACGATTCCGCTGTGTCCGACCGCCGGATTCCTGAGCGGCGTCTTCTACGCGCGTCGCTGGAGCGAGCTTTTCAGGACGAATCTGAAGGAAGGCTGGAAGCGGGATGAGCCTCTGTACAGAAAATATTGCGCCTGACAGCCTGACCGGCGCGATTTTCGCCGTCGAAGGCATCAAGGACGCTTGTGTCGTACTGAATGGCCCGACGGGTTGCAAGTTTTATCACAGCGCGATTTCCGACAACCAATACATTCGCAGCCTGACTTTCCACCCCTCGGAATACTCCGCGCGTTTCCACTTTGGACAGGCGCGCGTCCCGACGACTTTTCTGGACGCGCACGATTACGTTTTCGGAAGTCGGGAAAAAGTCTCGGAAATCCTTCGTATCCTCGTCAAGAAGGACTTCAAACTGATTGCGGTCATCAACTCGCCCGGCGCGGCGCTGATCGGTGACGACATCGATCGCCAGCTCGCTACCGAAGCTGGCGGCATTCCCCGTTTTGCGCTCGAAAGCACGGGTTACTCCGGGTATTTTGGGACGGGCTACCAGAACGCCTTGATGAAAGTACTCGATGCGATCGGACCTGCTCCGCGAAAGATTCGGAAAAACACGGTTAACCTGCTCGGTCTGTGCATTTACCAAAAACATTTCGAAAACAACCGTCGCGCGCTCGAGGGATTATTGAAAGCTTGCGGTATCGATGTCGTCGCGGCGCCCGGCGCCGCGGACAGCGTCGAGACGCTCATGCGTATCACCGAAGGCGCGCTGAACATCGTCGTCTATCCTGAATACGGATCGA
>JAIRZC010000135.1 GCA_031267455.1 Accumulibacter sp.
TTCAAAGCCCGTCGGCCAGGGCGCGGTTCGTTGCTCGAGGACTTCGTCGTATCCGGTGAGCGGCGTCGGCGAGAACGGGACGAGCCACGCCTTGCCGGGGTTGTACGCAAAGCCCGGGTCGATGCCCTTGGGCACCTGCACGACGCGCGGATGATCGCTTTTCTTCCCGACGACTTTTTCTTCCCACTCGATGTCCGGCGCGGTGTCCGGGCCGTCCTTGCCGCTCTTTTCCCACTCGCGCCTGGCCAAAGGGCGCGAGAGCGAATCGACACGGCACCGGCAATGCCAGCCGTTCTCGGGGTAGTGCGTATCCCACCACGGATCGTCAGCCGAGAGGATCAGGCCGTCCCAGGCCTGGTGCTCGAGGCGCGGGTGCTCATGGCTCGTGTGGACGTATTGCCAGTAGGGCCGCAGGGCTTTCAGCGCGACGTCCTGCTTGTAGCGCCCGGCGTTCTGCGCTTGCCGGACGTTGGTGTCGTAGATCACCCGGCTTCGCCATCCCGGCGCGCCCTTGTACGTCCAGCCGTGCCCGCTCCCTTCGTCACGCGGCTTTAAACCGCGCGCCGCCTCACCCGGGAGGGAGGCCAGAAGATGGATCGCGCGGCGATTGCGGGCGGAATGCCCTTCCGCCCCTACTGCGCCCTGCGGGCACGACCAACGGCGGTTTCCAGGTTTAATCCCCCCGCCGATAAAAACCCCTTACCTTCTTCGGACTCCGAACGCCAGTGCCGCCGGGTTGTCCGTATCGCCCTCATCGAGCGCTTTGACCCCGGTCAGCGTCCGGTTGATTTGCGCCGACGGCAATCGGAAGACGTCGCCGATGACCGAGATCATCGCCTTGAACAGCGCGAAATCGGCCTCATCCTGTTGAATCTGGATCGAAAGGTCGTAGAGATCGGAAATCGGCCGCGTTCCGGACGGCCCCTTGTACCCGCGTTTTTCGAGAAAGTATTGCAACTCCCGAACGACGACGAACTGACCCAGCGCAAAGGAAGCGACGCTTTTCACCGCGTCGTTGGCAAACTCGTCGTCCTCCTCGTCGCCACCGCCGGTCAGCGCGTTCATGATCACGACTTCGAGCACCGCCGGAACGATATTGACCAGCATCAGCTTCGCCGTCTTTTCAACGAAGCCCGCGTCCGACTTCAAAATGCGCCGGTTCAGGTTCATCGTCGTATTCATGAACGACATGAAGCCCGTAAAGACCCGCATCCACCCCGTATCGCGTTCCCAGCGCGACAGGTCGGAAAGCGCGCCGGAACCCTGCGCGTCGATGAGCGCCTGGTCGGCGAGCGCAACGGCGCGGGAATCGTCGATTTCTCCCGCCTCGTCGACCGTCACATTGTCCGGATTGCTCATTGCTTTTTCATACGCGCCCCACCACGTCGGAACATCGACGAGCATCTGCATGTAAATCATCAGATCGTAGCCGTGATCCTCGACGAACTTCCGGAGCGCGTTCCTGTCACTCAACTCGTGTTTCAGTTCGCTGATCTCCCGGATCTGGTTCGCCCCGCGCGTTTTCATGAAATCCGACTTCGCGCAGGCCTCGTGGTACGCCTGCCTGGGAGTCCGGAGATGGGCCAATCCCGCCGCCATCCACTACGGTGACAGGACGGCGATCGAATTCGCGAACCCCAGCGGCTGCTTGATCGCCGTCGTAAAACTGTACGCCATCGACGCAAAAGAAAGGTTCCGCGTCAGGAGAACGGCGAAATCGGCGCCGGCGTCCCGGACGATCTTCCGCCCGACCGCGTTGTCGCGCGAGAAGGCCCGCAACTCGTCGGAAACTTCCGGAGAATAATATTGGCTGATCGTCGGAGTAAGCGCGCGCAAGAGGCGGTTCGCGTCGAGAATCCACTTCTGCCAGTGCAGGTAATGAATCGTGTCCTGGAACGCATTGACGAACGCGTTCATGTCGAGTTTCAGCGGGCGACCGCGCACCCGCTCGACGCGGGATTTCGTGAACGACTTCTCGACGCTCGACGCGACGCGCGCGGCGGAAAGTAAAGACTTGGCGTCCTTGGCCTCATGCTGTTCCCGGCTTTTCTCCGACGCTCTCGGGTCGAAGATCACCGGCGCGTACCCGCCCCGGAGCGTGATCGTTTGACCGTCGCGGGTTTTCAGGGAAATCGGGCGGGCTTTTATCCATTCGGGTTCGACGCCGGAAAGCTCGCGTTCCATTTCGCCGACGCGCGGGCGGAAACTCTCGTATAAATCCCACAGCGATTGCACCGCCAAAAGATCGGACGCGGTCAGATGCTTGGCGATGGCCGCCTTGACCTGTTGGAGCGTCCAGCCCTCGCCGTCGAGCAGGCGCTGGAGATTCGATTCGTTGCCGAGGTTCATCGCGACGGCCAGAAGCTCGCTTCGCGTCAGGCTTCGACCGAGTTCTTCCACAAAGACCGATCCCATGAACTTTCCAGAAGCTCGCATCCGGTCGAGGATTTCGGAAAGGATCGCGCGCACTTGGTCGGATTCGATCGTCTCTGCGTTGCTCGCTTCGTTCGCCGTCCGGATCAGCGCTTCCCACAAGGGTCCGCCTTCCCTTCCGTCGATGAGATTGACGAGCGTCGCGGCCTTCGTCTGACCCGCGAAGAATCGCGCCAGGCCTTCCCGCGCCTTGTCGGTCGGCGTGATGCCCGAACGGTGCTGTCTGGGTTTTAGTCCCCGCCGCCCGGCGACTGCAATCAGATTCGATTGGATCGCTTCAACCACCGCCGCAAAGTCGCGTTTGCGCTGGTCGAGCAGCAGGCTTTTCTCGCGTTTTCCGATCGCCTCGATCTGCGCGACGACGTTGCGCAGTTGAAGCGCCGTCTCCACCGTCACGTCATTGAACGCGCGATCAGGAAGGTTCCCGGTATAGCGCGCGAGCAACTCGGCGCGGTCTGTATCGTCCGGATACAGCGGATTCCCCTCGCCGTCGGTCGCCTCCAATTCGGCGACATAAGCGTTCAGCGCTTCCGGCGTCAGCAGGGCTTCCGTATTCGGAGGGAAGAGTCCGCCGTTCATCAGCGATTTGGCCCACGCGCCGAAGGATTTTACGTCGGAGCGAGCTTTCGCCAGTCCGAACTTCGAGAGCAAATTGACGATCTGTTCCCGGTGATCGGCGGGGATTTTGTTCGGCGTGGCGACGCGCTTGAAATAGTCTTTCGCTTTCTTCAGTTTCTCCTGTATTTCGACCGCTTGCCGGGCCGATTCGAGCAGCAGGAGCTGGTGGCGTTTTTCGCGCGCGGCCGTTTTGACGTCGCCCTTTTTCAGGGCCGCTTCGGCGGCGTTGGCCGCTTTCATCGCCGCATTTGCATACCGCGCAGGATTTAGGCGCCTGACCGGAATCTTTCCCAAGGTGTTCCGAGCATAGATCGCCGCGAGTTCTACCGGAAACGCCTTTTCTCCGCTCATCGCCAAAAGCGCGGAAAGTTCGCGCGCGGCAAAACGCGCGAGCGCCTTGTTATGCACCGCGGCGTCCGCCGCCTCCTGGACCGCTTCGGGACTCGAAAGTTCGGCGTGGCGCGAGACCATGATCTGGTCGGTCATCGCGTCGATCGCTTCTTTCGGCGGTGTCGCGTCTGCCAACTGCCGAACGAGCGCGTCGCCTGAATCAAAACCGAACAGTTCGGCAACAAGATCCGGATGAAGACCGTTCTCACTGACCATTCCCCGCGATTTCAAGGTCTCCGCCAGGTACGCGCCGCGCGACACGTCTTCCTTGACACTTTCCATCCAGCGCGCGATACTCTCCATCGCGCCACTGCCAGGCGGACGTCGCAGGTTTTCCTGATCGCCCACTCCCCCCGGATTTTCCGGTTCTATGCTCGCAGTGGCGTTTTCTATTTCCACGGCCTCCAGCGTGTAGAGGTTCGCGTTCCCGCTCTGGAATTCCTTGACCGTCAGTTTGACGCTGAATACATTCGTTCCCGTCGCCATCGGCGCGTAAAAACGATGGATTGCCTTGATGTTTGGATTATTGTCTCGATCCGCGTGCGTTTCCCCGAGCCGCGCGATTTCGAACAGGGTATCCGCATTGGCGACCGCAAGGGCATGGATCGCGGGCGATACGGATTTTCCAACGGCTTTCTGACTCAACATCTTCCCGAGATTTCCGCTGGAAATGACCGCGGTCATCCCCGTTTCTCGGTTCGTCAAGGGCTTTCCGGGCTTGTCGCGACTTCCAACAAAGGCGCTCGCCGCCTCCCGCGCTTCCTTGAAGGTCGATGCCTGGCGCGTGATTGCGCGCGTCAGCGAATCCAGCGGACCGCCAAGCAACTCGCGCAAGGCCCCCGCGTCGAACCGTCCCGCGGAGAGCGCGCCGGGATTGACGACCTGATCTCCGGGTCGCGTCGGAGAATCCGAATACGCATGCGCGGTCGAGTAAAAGGGGGCGCCATCGAGTTCCGACCGGAAAGCTTCTTCGAGGTCACGGACGTCCCATTTTCCGTTCTCGTCGAGGACAAGATACCCGTATTGGCTCAAGGCTTCGGCCATCCCGTCGATCGAAAGTCCGCCTTCGACGCGCCAGAGCGGCTTTCCGAAGACGCCCGATTGCGGTTTGTCCTTCGGGTCGATCCCCCACGTTTCGATCACTTCTTGCTTGTTTAATCCGCCGAGTTTTCCGATCGCGGTAAAGAGCGAATCTTGCGTTTCATCGACGGACTCCGGATCGGATTTGGGGGCTTCCGGAGTCTCGATCCGGTCTTCTTTCTTGATTCGGCGCGTCAGAAACTCCCACGCCTGGTAGATCGG
>JAIRZC010000174.1 GCA_031267455.1 Accumulibacter sp.
GAATGAGCCGGTGCCGGGGAAGACGATTGGTTCGATGCGCCAACAAACCCGACCACTCCTATGACGGCGGCAATAATGACCCACAGACCGGACGACGAGCCTGAAGACGGGGATGAAGGCGCTTGGGTAGGCTGCGGTTTTGCTTGCGGTTGTTGTTCGGTGGGCGCTTTCGTTTTCGGCGTTGCCTCGGGCCGAATCTCTTCGTTATTTTCCTCTGCGAAAGGAATCGCCGTATCTGCACCGGACACGAGCGAAGCAAGACCGGCAAAACCTATGCCTTCCCTTTTTTGTTTCCCCTCTGCCACGCCTATCTCCTTCAGATAAACCCGATTCGCCGCTTGACCTCGCCGCCTTCGCGTTCCCGCGCTGGAGTTGCTTGCAAGGCGGACAGCAGGCTGGCCTGATCCAGGCAATCCTTGCCTGAACGCGCGGCGAGCCTTGCGCCTTCCCGCACGACGAAAGCGACATCGGACAATGGCCTTCCAGCAAGTTCGCGCGCCAGCGGCTTGGGATCCACGTCCGATTCCTTCGGCAAGGCGTACAGCAGCTTGTCCAGCAATGACTGAACTTCGATTTCGCTGGCAAAATCCACTTTGATGACGTGATCGAAGCGCCCCCGGCGCTGGATGGCCGGGTCGATCATGTCGATCCGGTTGGTCATCGCCACGACCAGCACCTCACTTTTCACCGCCTCCGGGATGCGCCGCAGGAATTCCGCCACTTCCTCGACGCGATGATGCGAAGATCCCGCGCCTATTTCCCGATCAGCAAGGAAAGCTTCCATCTCGTCGATGACGAGAACCGACGGCGCGTTTCCCATTGCCTTTTCGAAAACTTCGGCGACTTTCTTGCTGGTCTCATGGATGTAGGGGCTGGCGACGCTGGAGGCGTCGATCTGGAAAATCGGCCAACCGAGGAAATCGACCAACCGTTCGACCGCGAAGGTCTTGCCACATCCGGGAGGGCCGTGCAGGATCAGCGCTGAAGGGAACTCGATGCCGAGCGCCTTATAGCGGTCGCGGTGCAGGATGATGTCAACGATGTGCTCGTTGAAAAAACCCGCCAATTCAGGACGACCAGCCAACTCGAAGACCTTGTTGGGTTCGGGCGCTGAGCGCTTGGCCCCTTCAACCTTTTCATCGGCGAGGGCTGCTTCCGTCTTTTCAGCAGGGGGCGGTTTACGTTCAAGCGGAATGACTTCCGCCACCTCGAATCCTGCCGCTTGAACGACATCCTTCAGGTGCCCCGCACCTATCCAGCCATAGTCTGACGCAACCTGCGGAACGATGTGGCCGGAATGCTCGCACCGCCCGTCAGCCAATAGCCGAGCACAACATCGTCTCCAGTTCTGGAACTGATGCTATAGGTTGGCAGCAGGCGGGTGATCTTCTCGACGTAGAGCGCGTCTTGCAGAGCCGACTCCGAATCGATGTCGCGGGTCGCTTTCAACGCCAAGGCGAATGAAAGCGCCTCAGCCTTGTTGTCGGGGGATTTTGCTTCGCTGACCGGCGACAGGATCTGGCTTGGCCCGCATGAGATTGCCCGTAACTGGTGATCCCCAAACTGGAAGGCATCGAACGTCCCCTCGTCGATCAGTCCCGCATCCTGCCAGCACGCGCCCAGCTCATCATGGACAACCAGCGCACGACCGCCACCTTGGGTTTCGTACACTTGCCAGTCCACGCCTTCGAACGACGCGACACGGGCCTTCGCGCCGTCAGGCAGCTCGAATCCGATGGGGAGCCACGCATCGAGTGCCATGAGGTCAGCTCCGGACGATGTTCGCACCAGCCATCATGTCGTCCTCGCCTGTGGAACCGATGCGGATGGAGTCGAGATGGACGACCACGGCACGCAACTTGTCGATGTCGTTGGCCTTCAATGCCTCGGCACCAGCAGTCACCATCTGCGTATGCTCGCGGGCGTCGGGGAAGAGATAGGTGTCCTGAGCCAGCCACTTGAAGCGTTCGATCACGAACCAGTCCTGACGCCACAGGATCACGAAATTGCGGCCACGCAGATCGTCCAAGTGCGACTCGAAGTCGCCGCTGTTGCTGTTAATAGCGCGCTGGGCGGTTTTCACCAGGTTGTCGAAAGAGGATGCTTCCGTAGGCCGGGCATGCTGGCGCACAGCCTTGTCGAAGAAATCGACTACCTTATCGAGTTCAAGCTGGCGGATGTCCTTCAGGTACTCTTTGCGAGTGAGGGCCAACAGGCGCTTGGCCTCCTGGACGTTGTCCATCGCTTGTTTGGCCGTTTCGGGATCGGCCTCGCCGGACTTGATGGCGCTCGCCTGCTCCAGCTTCTCGCGGGCCTGTTCCAAGCGTGAGTCGTCAACCTTGGCGGCCATCTCATCGAGGCGCTGCAAGGTGTGTTCCGACTGCTCCTGAATGTTCTTCGCCTGATCGGTGTAGTCGACTTTGCCTTCCTGGCTGGAGTAGAAGTTGCGTCCGCTTTGGAACGAGCCGCTGATGGACGGAACCGAGACCTCCAAGATGATGTTGCCGGAGTCGAGCACCTCATATTCGCAGATCAAATCCGCGCCAGCGGCAATAACGCCGTCCTCGAAGTCGAAACCCTTGATTTCGAACAGGCCGACGAACCGGTTGTTTTCGATCGGATCGGAAATGTCGCCTTCCCACACCTTGAATTTGAGCGATCCGGCGCTACCGGCCTTGAGCGATTCGCCTGCCTTATAGGATTTTTTACCTTTCTTGGGCAACTGGTCGCCCTCCCGGACGAGGTAGTCCAGGATGGGACGCCCTCCCATTTTGTCGCGGACTTCCACGCCGACGGAGTGTGAGGCGGGAATCGCGTCGATGCTGGCGGCGGTTCGCGCAATGACGATTCTGTCTTCGCGCAAGGCGATCGGCGCACCATTGGCATTGAACACGAACACCTTGAACGTATTGTCGCCGGGTTTGTTCAGCCAAAGTTCGGAGCCGGCGCCATCCTTCAACGCCATCCGGCCGGATGTCCATCCGGTGTCCAGGCTGTCGATCTGGAATTCGGCGCCCACCGGAGCCGGTCCGCCCAGCCTCACGACGATTCTGGTTTTATGTTCCGGAGTCCGTGCGATGAAGTTGAACGAGATATCGAGCGCGCCGCCCGCTTTGATCGCCCCTTTGGCGCTCTTGCGTCTGCGGTTCCGCGATGCCCAATCGATGGACTCGGCAAAAACCGCCGCGCCTTCGGCGACGGCAGTCATCGGGTTGACGTCGGTCGAAGGCGCGATGCCAAGCTCGAAAGCGACTTTGTCGCGCAAAGGTTTGTAATGGGTAGGGCCACCGACGAAGACGATGCGCTCGACGTCGTGCGGGCTCATTCCGGCTTTTTCGACGGTTTCGCGGGCGGCCTGGATCGACTCGTCCACTTTCGCGGCAATCAAGCCGTCGTACCGCTGGCGTTCGATTGGAATGTCGAGGTAGATATCCTCACCCGATTGGTCGCGTACGCCCAATTCGGTTTCGGGAAGGCTGACGACCGCCTCTTCCCTTTGCGAAAGTTCGATCTTCGCCCTTTCCGCCGCCAAGGTAGCCATGCGCAGCAGGGATTTGTACTGCGGGTTGGCGGCGAGGTCTTCGGGAAGGTCGAAATTGTCCAGCAACCAAGGCTTGATGATGTTGTCAAACAGGATGCGGTCGAAATCACGCCCGCCGCACATGGCGATGCCGCCATGCGCCAG
The DNA here is from genome assembly GCA_031267455.1 of Accumulibacter sp. Lineage (GTDB taxonomy): Bacteria > Pseudomonadota > Gammaproteobacteria > Burkholderiales > Rhodocyclaceae > Propionivibrio. The sequence continues at coordinate 3,686 of JAIRZC010000174.1, forward strand.
CAGCGTCACCCGGCTGGAAATGCTTTCCGCGATGGCGATGTCGAGTGTGCCGCCGCCAAGGTCATAGACGACGAAGACGCCATCATTCTTTCGCTGTCGCATAACACTCATCACGGCAGCAACCGGTTCCTGCATCAGTGCGACACGCCCGATGCCGGCCGCGTCGGCGGCGGCCATCGTCGAGTCTTTCTGCATCTGGTTGAACGCCGCCGGAACGGTGACGACGGCGCCGATGTCGCCGTCGTTCCTGATTTCTTCCGGCAGGTAGCCAAACAGGACGCGCAGCACTTCGGCGGAGCATTCTTCCGGCGTCATGGTGAGCTTGACCGCCGGCAGCTTTACGGGGGTGCTCGTACCCATCAGCCGCTTGAACAGCGTCGCGGCGTTGTCCGGGTTGCGCGCGGCGGCGTTGTAGGCGCGGGAACCGACGTACTTGTTACCGCGCCGATCGATGAAGATGGCCGACGGCGTGACGTCGAGTTGTTCAGGGCTCTTGTAGAGACGAATGGATTCCCCGTCGAAGGAACAGATAGCGCTGTTCGTCGTACCAAGATCGATTCCCACGTATTTCATGCTTGTACCTTTCTGAGCATCACCGTACCCTGTTTGCGCAGGCCGTCAGGCCCCATGATGATCGGTTCCAGCATTTGATCCACGAGGAGCGCGTCGTCGGGACCGAAGTCGCCAATATTCAAGGCGGATGCCGCCATGCCGGGATCGTAGGCTTGCCCTTCGACGTTGACCAGCTTGAAACCGTGCGAATCCAGGTTTTCCTCGACCTTTTTCAGGAAATAGCGGAGCTGGTTGAGGTAACGATTCGACTCGCCCGCGTCGAGCTTGCCGACGACTTTTACGAACAGACGCGAAAAACGCCAACTCTCGACAGCGATGTCGATCAGAGATTGCTCCATCCGTACCATCTGCACATTGTTCTCATCTTGTTGGGCCATTGAATTCAACTCTCCCGCCCGCTGATTATTGAGCAAAACCAATAATAACGGAAAACAGCATGATTTTTTTTAGTCAAGGGATAGATAGCCCGGATGTCTCGAAGCGATAATCGAACAATGCCAGTGGAGCAGTTTTTCTGAGCTATCCGCGCCAAGGTTCGGATCGGAGCCTGCATCCAGAAGGATGTTGTTTTTTTCGTTGACACGTTGGTTGGAGTCCGGGCCAAGTTCCAGCAGCAACCGTGTGATTTCGTGGCGCGGAGCCTCTTGGCGATGAGCCGGGTCGCGTAGTCTCTCTTGCCTCTCTCGACGGCTTCCCGGATAGCCGCTGTTCGACCAGCATCCTGTGCCGGTCGTGCCGCCGGGCCAGCTCCTGTCAGTCGGGCAATCGACTTTCTGCCGCATGGGACTACCCCAACCCCAGGAAAGGGAAGGGCCAAGGGAATGGCGTCAAGGGGAAAGGCGCTACCCCAAAAGGCCAAAAGGTACTTCTGTCCATCCATTTCAAAAGTTCCTGCTGCTCCAGCATCAAAGGGATCGCTTGCCACTCCTACTCCGATTCTGGTCATCGAAGACGGTATGGACGAAACGATTACGCTCCATTGGCGTCCACCGAGTTCCAGTCACCCGATGGACGCAAGCGTCCATCCCTAAAACGGCCGGCGGCGTCGCGCTTTCCAGAGGGACGATGAGCGGGCAGCTCGCCCGTTCAACCCTCACCTTGCTCGAACAGGTCGAGTCGATCTGCCCAGTCCTGCATCATGCGCCGGCGCTGTTCCAGGTATTCGGCATGGTTGTAGGCCGCGCGCACCTGATTCGGGTCGGCATGGGAGAGTTGCGCTTCCACCCAGGCTTCTGGATAACCGATCTCGTTGAGCGCCGTCGAGAGCGTGCCGCGCAGGCCGTGTCCGGTCAGCCGGCCGGCGTAGCCCATATATCTCAATGCCCCATTGAGCGTACTGATGCCAAGACGTTTCTGGGGATCGTTGCAGTGCGTCAGCAGATAACGTTGGGCCGGTCTGCGCCAGACGAGCAACTCGCGGACGATCTCCACGGCCTGCGCGGACAGCGGCACGAGGTACGAAGGAATATCCGGCGAACGCCTGCCACCGGATTGGCGTATCTTCCGCTGCAGCTGCTTGACGTTCTCGGGCGGGATGGTCCACAGGCCGCGTTCGAGGTCGAATTGGTCCAGCGTCGCATGCCGCAACTCGCCGGTGCGCACGCCCGTGAGCAACATCAGAAACAGCGCACGCCGGACTTGTCCGCTGTCAAGCGCGCGCAAGGTGCGCAAAAACTCCGGCAACTCGTCCATGCGCAGGTACGGATGGTGGCGCGTGGGCCGTTGCGGGACGGCCACGACGTTGAGATCGGTGGCGGGGTTGTACTCCAGCCCCGGCACTTTCACGAGCGCATAACGGAAAACTAGCCTGAGCCAGCTGCGAACGTCTTTGGCAACCG
>JAIRZC010000235.1 GCA_031267455.1 Accumulibacter sp.
CGGGATATCGGCGCAAACCTTCGATGGGGCCGACGGCCGTTCCGACGAGTACCATCCGTTGCGCGGGCTTTCCAGATTCCGAAAGCGCGCGCCCGACTCGCGTTTGCACGTAGGCGCCGAACGAGTAGCCCGCCAGCGCGACCGGGAGTTCGCCGTAACGCCGCGTCGCTTCTTCGATAAGGCCGAGCATGTCTTCGCTCTCGCCGATTCCGTCATCGTGCGTCCCAGTGCTTCCTCCCACACCCCGGAAATTCGGGCGAAGCGCAAGATAGCCCAATTGCGCAAGGGATCGGGCGAGCGTCTGGACGACTTTGTTGGTATTTTCCCCGCCGAACAGGGGGTGAGGATGGCACACGAGCGCGATTCCTCCTGGAGAGGCTGGAGTTTCGACGATCGTTTCGATGGTTTGCGACGAGGTGTCGATAAGGAGGATTTCTTCGTTTGGTCTCATGAGTTTACGCGCGAAAAGTCGACGGGAGAATCCGGATGGCGGGGAGTCACGCCGTTTTTTTCACCGTTGGGTTTCATTCGGGGCACCGGGGGACGACTGCCCGGTTCCGCCGGTCCATCGCAATCAGCGTCACGAAAGCGAGGAAAGGCCAAAGAGTCGATACGAGACGCGTCAAGCCGTTGAAATTCAGAAAATGTCCTTGGTTCCACCTGTCCATGATCATGGAGTAAGCGTTGGTCGGGGCGATGTTGACGAACGCCGTTCCCATCATCAGCGCGAGTCCCGCGAAAACGACATGCGAGGCGCGCGGAAGCGCGAGAACCAGGAAGAGAAGGGCGAAACCGCACAGGAGGCCGAGCCGCGATCCGGGTGTCATCCAGGAAAAGGCATGAGCCGCGTCGACAAGGATCGCTCCTGCCAGCGAACGGAGCGCGATCGCAATGCAGAAAAATACGAGGATCGCGGGGAAGAGGGCGCGTTTCCGGAGGTGAAGCAGTACCGAAACGAAAAGCCCGGCGGCGGCGGTGTGAAGAGCGACGATGCAGGCTTCGAGTGCGAAGAAGAGAGCGGGCGCGTAGGGAATGACGATCGAGATTTTGAAGATCGTCCGGAGGTTTCCCGTTCCGAACAATATGGATTCGGGCGAGAGCTGGGCCAAAAGCCAGAGCGCGATAAGGACGATCCCGGCTTCGGCGTGGGGCGCCACGAGGAATTTCGCGCGGATTGCCGCCATTTCGTCGATCAGACGGTCGCCGATCAGGAAAGCCGACAACGCGCCCAGGAAAGCGCCCGCCGCGTTGCAGACGAGGTCGAGATTCGAAGGGACGCGCGAGGCGAGGTAGGTTTGCAGCGATTCGAGGCAAAAGCTCAAGGCTGCGCAAAAGACGCAGGAAAGGGCGAGCGCTTTTCGCGCGCTTACCCGATTTCGGAAAAAGGGTACGAACAAAAAGCCCAAAGGAATATAGGCCGCGATGTTGAAGGTGATGTCGGAAAACGTCCAGTAAAGGGGCCAGCGCGTGCCGAGAAAACGAAAAGGCGAGGGGTCCCCGGCGATTCTCCAGCCTGTGAACGGGTGGAGGCTGGCATAGACGATCAGTAGCGTGCAGGCCGGGGCAAGGTAAGCGAAAAGCCGGCTGGGGCGACTGCCGGGAGGAAAGGATTCGGCCATGGCCGGAGCATTCGCCGGGGTCAAGGGGTTTCCCGGTCGGGAGCGCCTATTTTTTGAGGAAGGAGCGAACCGGCAATCATGCCGAGCAGGCTGACGCAAAAACCGACCAGCTGCGGGGGGAGCAAGCTGTCCGCTCCGACGAAGATCTCGATCGGAAGCCACGAGAGGACGCCGCCGACGATCGAGAAGAGCGCGCCCTGAGTCGTCGACTTATTCCAGAAAGCGCCGAGAAAGAGCGGAGTAAAAGCGCCGACGAGCGTGACCTTGTAGGCGTTTTCGACCATTTTGAAGATCGACGCGCCGGACGTGAGCGCGAATACGAGAACGATGCAGGTGAAAACGGTCGTCGTCAAACGCATCAGGCGCAGGAAGGCGCTGTCGGTGATGCGCGGGAAAAAACCACGGACGATGTTTTCGGAAAAAGCGACCGAAGGCGCGAGTAGGGTCGCCGACGAAGTGCTCATGATCGCCGAGAGTACCGCCCCGAAGAAAACGGATTGCGCCAGGACGGGCATGTGGTTCAGGACGAGCGTCGGCAAAACGAGTTGTGAATCGTGCGCGACCAGGCCGTTGAAGACTTCGGGGTCGAGAAGCGTTGCCGAATACGCGATGAACATCGGGACGAAGGTGAAAACGAAGTAAATCGACCCGCCCAGAACTGATCCGTAAATCGCCGTTTTCGCGTCTTTGGCCGAGGTTACGCGCTGAAAGACGTCCTGCTGCGGAATCGATCCCAGCGCCATCGTCATCCACGCGCCGAGAAAGGAAAACCATTGGACGGCGTTGGCTTCGGGGAAGAAATCCAATTTTCCCGCCTCGGCCGCGTGCGCGACCGTCGCTCCGACGCCGCCGACCATTCCCGAAACGATCCACGCGATGAAAAGGAGGCCGGCGATGATCATGATCATTTGCAGAAAATCGAGGACCGCGGTGGAAAACATTCCGCCGAAAGACGTGTAGGTCAGCACGATCGCCGCGCCGAGGATCGTGCCGGCATCCTGCGACAAGGCGCCGTCGGTGATCAGGCTGAAGACGAGGCCGAGCGCTTTTACCTGCGCTGAAACCCAGCCGAGGTAGGAGAAGATGATGCACAGCGTCGTCAGGACTTCGACCCAGCGGTTGTAGCGGATGCGGAAAAAGTCGCCGAGCGTCAGAATATTCAGCCTGTA
>JAIRZC010000134.1 GCA_031267455.1 Accumulibacter sp.
TCATAAATAGTTATGCCAATTTCAAACATGGCAAGCCGGACGCGCAGAATGGAGCCGGAACTATTTAACGAGGATCAGAATTTATCTGAAAGATATGTTGTAGTTGACAATGAGATCGTGGTCCTGTACCTTGCAATTCAATTTGATTTTACTGGATTTTCTCCGTCATGAGTCAGATCGTCCTTCACTATAGAGGAGAGGTGCTCCGCCTAACTCCAGCAAGCAGCGCCACTCCTCCATACGACAAAAGCACTTGTCTATCTGAATTTTCGCGTATCCATCCAAATTTTCGCGCACCAATCCTGCAAGCACATCCGCTTTGCCCGCCATGGCGGAGACTTTAGATCGCCTCAACTACATTCGGCTAATTGCCAAACAGGTTCTGAAGCACGCAATTGCCCTTGGCGCCGTAAAACCGCCGGACCAAGCCAAATTTTTTGTATGGCTTCGTCGTTCAGGCCTTCTTTTATGGCGGAAACTCACGGCTTTAACTCACGGCTTTTCTCTCAGCGCGTCTTCCAGCCTGTCGCACACTGTCTCCAGCACTTTCACTCGCGCAAAAGGTTTATCGTTGGCTTCCACCAGAGTCCACGGAATCAGTCCCGTGCTCGTGCGCTCCACCATGTCGCAGACGGCCTGATGGTAAGCGCCCCATTTTTCGCGGTTGCGCCAGTCTTCATCTGTGATTTTGTAGCGTTTGAACGCCGTGTTTTCGCGTTCTTTGAAACGCCGCAATTGCTCGTCCTCGGAAATTTGCAGCCAGAATTTGATGATGATCGCGCCATCGGCCCGCAGTTCGTGCTCGAAATCGTTGATTTCGGCGTAGGCGCGAAGCCAGTCGGCTTCACTGCAAAAGCCTTCGACCCGCTCGACCAGCACGCGCCCATACCATGAACGGTCGAAGATGGTGATGCGCCCGGCCTTGGGTACGTGCCGCCAAAAACGCCAGAGATAGGGTTGCGCCAGTTCTTCCTGCGTGGGCGCAGCTATGGGGACGATCTGGTATTGCCGGGCGTCGATGGCGGAAACGAGACGGCGAATGCTGCCGCCTTTGCCCGCTGCGTCGGCCCCTTCAAAAACAAGGATCAGTGAGCGTTTTTTGAATGCCGGGGCGCGGGCGAGTTCGGACAGCCGCCCTTGCGCTTTCGCCAGACGCAATTGGTAGGCGTTGCGCTCCAGTTTTTGCCCGAGATCGAGCGCGGTCAACACGTCCAGCCTGTCGGTTCGCGGCGATAGCGGCGGAGCGACCGGGTATTCTCCTTCCCGTGGATTGGCAAGGCGCTTTTGCAGGGCATCCAGAACGATTTTGCCAACCGTGAGCGAACGGTAGCGATCATCGACGCTTTCGACCACGATCCATGGCGCCCAAGGCGTGTTGGTCAGGCGCAGAAGGTGAGAGGCGACTTCCTGGAATTTGTCGTGCGTCTTCAGGCTGTCCCAACTCGCCTTGGTGATGCGCCATGCGGTACGGGGGTTTTTTTCCAGAGCCTTGAAGCGTTTTTTCTGGCTCTCTTTTGTGAGATGAAACCAGAATTTCAGGATAAGCGCCCCTTCATTCGCCAGCATGCCCTCGAAACGGTTGATCTGGTCGACGCGCTGGTCGAAGAATGCTTGTCCGATTTCGCCGATGATGCGGCGATGTATGGGCGTGGAGTACCAGGAGCCGGAAAAAATCCCGACCCTCCCTTTGGGCGGCAATACTTGCCAGAAGCGCCACATGAAGGGATGCGCGGCTTCTTCGTCAGTCGGCGCGGCAAAGGCGGGGGTGGAGAGATAGCGCGGATCCATCCATCCGTAAAGCTCATTGATCGTCTCGCCCTTGCCTGCGCCATTGACGCCGCTGATGAGGATCAGGACCTGGAATTTTCCTTTTTCCCGCAAATCGAATTGCGCTTCCAGCAAGGCCTCGCGCAATTTCTGCACTTCCGCCTTGAAAGTTTTTTTGTCGATCGCATGACCGAGTTCCGCCGATTCAAACATGATGTAATGACCTTGTGCTTCGTCCTGTGCCCTGCCATGGCCTCCAGCCGATAGTCGAGCACAAAAGTAACTACTTTAGCAGTGTTGTCTTCTGAACGGCAGTGCCAGAAAAACCTGGCAGGACGAGCAGCGCCTGCGCGGCTTTCCTGGCCCTTTTCAAGCTTTCTCCGGGCCGCGGATTTCGATGCGGGCGCTGGCTGCGTGTTTTTCGCCCCAAGCGATGCGCGCCTGCCGCGCTTCTTCAAAAAGCTTTTCGAGGCGTTCGCCGTTGCCGGAAAGCAGCAGGGAACGGATCAAGGCAAGCTCGCCCAGGTATTGATCCAGTTCGCCCAGCAAGGCTTGGCGGTTGGCGAGGCAGATGTCGCGCCACATTTCGGGATGGCTGCCCGCGATGCGGGTGAAATCGCGGAAGCCGCTGGCGGCATGGGAAAAAAGCAGTTCGGCATTGGCACGGCCCGCAAGATCGTGGACGAGTCCGAAGGCAAGCAGATGCGGCAAATGGCTGACTGCGGCGAAAACGCGGTCGTGATCCTGCGGAGCCATATTGACGACCGCCGCGCCAACGGCTTGCCACGCGGCCCGGACTTTTTCGATGGCCTCGGGAGCATTTTCCGGCAAGGGCGTAAGTACTGT
>JAIRZC010000145.1 GCA_031267455.1 Accumulibacter sp.
CAGAAATATTCGTCGAAACGCTTGATCGACGGATACTTGATCGACGTTTGGAACAGGGTGTGCAAGATGTGAAAACCAGACTTATCGGCCGCGAACCAGGTCCGTTCGATTTTCATGCCGCCGAAAGCGCGCACATTGACGTGGCCATCCTCTTTGCGACTCCACGGGCAACCCCAGTGTTCGAGCCGCGTCAGTTCGATGGGGCAATGCTCAACGAAATATTCGACGACATCCTGCTCGCACAGCCAATCCCCACCTCCGACGGTATCGTGGAAGTGATAATCGAAAGAATCGTGCGCCTGGCGCACGCCCGCCGCGCCGCCCTCGGCGGCGACGGTATGGCTGCGCATCGGATAAACCTTGGAGACCAGCGCGATTTTCAGAAGCGGATCGGTTTCGGCCGCGGCGATCGCCGCGCGCAAACCGGCGCCGCCCCCGCCCACGATGACGATGTCGGCTTTATATGTTTCCAATTAAAGTCTCCTTTCTTTTGTCCATGTGTTCAATCGACGCCCGAGGCCGTCGGCCACTCTCTTTCCAAACCGCCCAGCCCGTCTCGGCCTGCGCCGACACTCCGGCAGGGCTGCGGGGATCATCGTATCGCCTGTGATTCGAACAAAAAAAAACCTTCATCTTTCGTTTTTCAAGGAGAAGGTTTCAGGTTGGCGACACGTCTTTTCGGCATCATAGCCGTTTTGTGAAGCTCTCGCCAAGAGGGGGTGGGAAATCGGCCCGCAATTTCGTCGATTCCATTCCGTAGCCCTTGGGGAGAGAAACTTCTCCCCAGGGGGGTTAGACCGACAGCCCTGAAGAGCTTCGCTGATTATCAGTCGCCGAACGCCGCGCTCGTATAAACGTCCTGGACGTCGTCGAGGTCTTCGAGCGCGTCGATGAGTTTCTGCATTTTCGCCGCGTCATCTCCACTCAACTCGATCTCGTTTTCCGGCTTCATCGTCACCTGTCCGAATTCGGCGGAAAAGCCCGCGTTTTCGAGCGAATCCTTGACCGGCACATAATCGTTGGGTGCTGTGACGACCTCGATCGAGCCGTCGTCGTTGGCGACCACGTCTTCGGCTCCCGCATCGATCGCCGCCTCCATCAGGGCGTCCTCATCGGTTCCCGGAGCGAAAAGTAATTGCCCGCAGCGCTTGAACTGGAAAACCACACAGCCATCGGCGCCCATGTTGCCGCCGTGGCGGGAAAAGGTGTAGCGGACATCGGCGACGGTCCGAGTACGGTTGTCGGTCAGGCAATCGACGATTACGGCGACGCCGCCGACGCCATAACCTTCGTAACGCGCTTCGGTGTATTCAACCCCCTCAAGCTCGCCCGTTCCCTTTTTGATTGCGTTGTCTATCCTGTCCTTGGGCATATTGGCGCTCTTGCCCTTGTCGACGGCAAGGCGCAAACGCGGATTGAATCCGGGGTCGCCGCCGCCCATCCGGGCGGCGACGGTGATTTCCTTGGCGATTTTCGAAAAAGCCGCGCCGCGCTTTTCATCCTGACGGCCCTTGCGGTGCTGGATATTGGCCCATTTGGAGTGTCCGGACATAGGATCCTCATTCGTGCGATTCGGCCACCGCAATCAAGGGCAACCGAAATAGACTATACTATTGTTCTGGTTTTGACTTTCCGCGAAAAACAGCCAAGCGCGCAAAAAAGCGGAAGATTCCGTTTTGAAATCGCCGGTGCTCTTGCCGCGTCTTCGCGGCGTTGGCGATTCACAGGCGGAACGAAAAGCGAATCGATTTTAACACTTTCGATGCCGGAAGATTCTCGTTATGGCCGGTCTTGAGCCGTCTTCAAAAGTTTTCCGCTGCCCGAAGTGCAACACGCACTTCGAAACGCCGCGGGACTCTCACTCCGAATGCCCGGAATGCGGGATATGGTTCTATAAATGGAAGGGCTTGTCGAAACGCCGGCACGCAAGGCGCGCCGACAAACCCGAGGAACCCAGCCTCGAAGAGATCGTCAGAGCCCAGGAACGCCCCGAAAACCCTTTCGTCTTCTACGCCCAGGTAGCGACGCTGGTTTTCATCTCGCTGTGGGGGCTTCTCCTCATCGCGAAAAACTACCACACGGACGAAATCAGCGCCACTTTCATGCATTCGATCCTGCTCCCGATTCACGAAGCCGGTCATATCCTGTTTCTTCCCTTCGGCGAATTCATGCGTTTTTTCGGAGGAAGCTTTTTTCAGGTCGCGCTTCCGTTCGGGATCGCTTACGCATTCAACTCGCGCCGGGCCGATTCCTTCGCCGCCGCCGTCTGCCTGTGGTGGGGAGGAGCCAGCCTGGTCGACCTCTCGCCCTATATATGGGACGCTTTCGACCAGGTACTGCCCCTGGCCGGGGATATCGAGCATGACTGGATTTATTTGCTGGGTCGTTTCGGCCTGACCGGCGAGGCGCATCTTCTCGCGACGCTTGCCCACCACGCCGGCGCGCTTCTGATGGTCGTGGGTGTTCTCTGGGCCGCTTCATCCCTTTACGAGACGGAAAAAACCAGGCGCTATCTGCTTGGGATGAAAAAATGAATCCGGTATCGGAGGGAGCGTGGAATACCTCCGATAGCGAAAAGAATCTCCCTGGTTTTTCCGCTTTTCCGCCCAAAGAGCGCGTGAATTCTCTGATTCCGACTTCGCAGAAATGACGAAGGGTGTTGAAACAACGCGGGCCGCAAACATCGGAAAGAGGTGGAAATCTGCGCTTATCCCGTCATGCTCGCGAAGGCGGGCATCCAGAAAAGCGTTTGGACCGCCAAGCGCCGCGCTGGATTCCCGCCTGCGCGGGAATGACGAAGGGCGTTGAAGCAACGCGGGGCGCAAACACCGGAGAGAGGTGGAAATCTGCGCTCATCCCGTCATGCTCGCGAAGGCGGGCATCCAGAAAGACTTTTGGACCGCCATGCGCCGCGCTGGATTCCCGCCTGCGCGGGAATGACGGGGGCAGGAAAATGTTGCGGGGCAAAAACAACGCCAAAGCGGTAAATTTATCCCTGTTTCATCCACGCGACTCTGATTCCCGATGCCCGATTCCCGCTCATTCAACCCGACGCGGCCAGCAAGGTATCGACCAGTTTCGCGGCGAATCCGGACAGCGCTTTGCGCTCGCGGACGCAGATGCGCAAATCGCGCTTCGCCCAGGTCTCTTCGATCTCGACGACGACGGGTGTCTCGCGGAGTCCGCGCGTCCGTAGCGCGCTTAACGGGACGATTCCCACGCCGACGCCGCTTCCGACCATCCGGCAGACGGCGTCGAAGCTGCGCACCTGTATCCGGACGTTGATGCGGTGTCCAAACGCCGCCGCCGCGCTCATGATGAACGTATGAATCGCCGAACCTGCGTACATCATGACAAAAGGATAGTCGACGACATCGGAAAAGTGCGCGCGCTTTTCACGCGCCTCTCCGCCGAGCGGGTGTCCGGCAGGGACGATGAGGACGAGCCGATCGGCGCGATAGGGAAGCAATTCGATCCGCGCCCCCTCTATTTTTCCGGCGACGACGCCGACGTCGATTTCGCCGCGCGCAACGGCGACTGCGATGTCCGGGCTCGGATGCTCTTCGAGCGTCACGCTGACCTTGGGATAGGCGCGGAGAAAACCCGCCAGGTCGTCTGGAAGGTAGCTGTGTATCGCATCGGTATTGGCCCAGAAGCGGATGTGGCCCCGCACTCCGGACGCAAAAGGCTCCAGGTCGGCGTGCATCTGTTCGAGCCGCGCGAACACCTCTCTTGCGTGCCGCAGCAGGGTTTCGCCCGCGACCGTCAGGCGAACCCCGCGCGGCGCTCGCGCCAGTAGCGGAGCGCCCAGCGCCTCTTCGAGGCGCAAAATGCGGTGGCTGGCCGAAGAAGCCGCGAGGTTCGCGCGGTACGCGCCACGCGTCAGGTTTTGCGCCTCGGCAATCGCGATGAAAAGCCGCAGGTCGACAAGATCGTATTTCATCGGATACCCACTCTGGTTGGAAACATCCCCTTCAAGGGAAATCGGGCGCGCAAGGCCCGCGACTTCTTCCGCGCATCGCCACTCAGGGCCGGGACTTGGATTGAACCCGGAAACCGCAGTTGGCCTCTATGTTACCCATTGAGGCCGTGTGAGGACAGGCGTTTTTT
>JAIRZC010000154.1 GCA_031267455.1 Accumulibacter sp.
TATGGCGATATCGGCACCAGCCCCTTATATACGCTAAAGACGGTCTTCGGCGGGAATCATCCGATTTCCCCGACACGGGATAATATCCTGGGGGTCGTATCGCTCGTTTTCTGGCTACTCATCCTTATCGTCTCGATCAAATACGTCGTTTTCGTCCTGCGCGCCGACAATCGCGGCGAAGGCGGGATCATGGCCCTTCTGGCCCTCGCGATGGGCACCACCCGGAAGCGGCGCGGAATCAATCGAGTCATTCTGACTTTTGGCCTCTTGGGCGCGGGTATGTTCTATGGTGACGGAATCGTCACGCCGGCGATCTCGGTGTTGTCCGCGCTGGAAGGACTCGACGTCGCCACGTCGGCGTTTCGGCCCTATGTTGTCCCCGTCACGATTTTCGTTCTTTTCGGGCTTTTCTATGGACAATACCGCGGGACGGTTTCAGTCGCACGGCTTTTCGGCCCGGTGATGGGATTGTGGTTCCTGACGATCGCGGCCCTCGGGCTTTGCGGCCTCGTAAAAAACCCGCGCGTATTACTGGCGATCAATCCGGCCTATGGTATAAACTTCGTTTTCGGTCATCCCGCGATCGCCTTTGTTGCTTTGGGCGCGGTCGCTCTGTCGATCACCGGCGCGGAATCGCTTTACGCGGATCTGGGGCATTTCGGTCGCCATCCCATTCAGACCGCGTGGTTCCGCTACGCGTTACCTCCCTTGCTTCTCAATTATTTTGGGCAAAGCGCGCTTTTGCTTTCCGACCCGGCCACCATTGACAACCCCTTCTACCGGCTCGCGCCGGAGTGGGCGCTTTATCCCTTGGTTGGCTTGTCGACGGCGGCGACCGTGATCGCCTCGCAGGCGGTAATTTCCGGCGCGTTCTCGATCACCCGCCAAGCGATGCAACTCGGGCTCGTTCCGCGTTTCGACGTGAAACATACGTCGGAAACGACGCACGGCCAGGTTTATCTTCCCGGCGTCAACTGGACGCTGTTCGGCGCGGTCGTGATTCTTGTCCTCGGATTCAGGAATACGCACAATCTGGCGGGCGCCTACGGGGTCGCCGTGACCGGCGCGATGGTGATCACCTCGTTTCTGGCCGCGATCGTTGCCGCGAGAACCTGGGGCTGGATAAAAGCCGCCGCGCTGTTCAGCGGTTTCGCGCTCATCGAAATCGCCCTGTTTTCCGCAGCCACGCTCAAGATTTCCGAAGGCGGATGGTTCCCTCTTTTCGTCGGCCTCGTAGTGTTTTTCCTCATGAGCGCATGGCGGCGCGGACGTCAGCTCCTGTCGGGGCGCATCAGCGAAAAATCGGTACGGATAGAAGATTTTATCGCTACGCTCGACAACACAGCCATGACGCGCGTTCCCGGAACGGCGATCTTCATGACGTCGGACATCAAGCACGTTCCTGATGCCCTGCTGCACAACCTGATGCACAACAAAGTACTGCACGAGCGCATCCTGTTCTTTCACGTGAGACTCCACGAAAAAGCGCACATATCGGACAAGCGCCGCATCGAGGTACGTCCGCTCAAAGAAGGGTTTTACAGCCTGATCGCGCATTATGGCTTCATGGACGAGCCGGATGTTCCGCAGGCGCTTGAAAAATGCGCGGAGTACGGCCTCGGATTTGAAATGATGGAAACATCGTTTTTCCTGGGGCGCGTCACGGTTGTTCCGCAAAAAGGGAGTCCCGGAATGATGTTCTGGCGCAAAAAAATCTTCGCCGCGATGTACCGGAACGCTGGGAGCGCCACAAGCTATTACAGGCTGCCGAGCAACCGCGTCGTCGAACTCGGCGCGCAAGTCGCGCTCTGACCATTGGGAAGAGAAGCGCCCCGAGCCCTGAGCGCATGTTCTTGACTCGGAAATGGAGTCAGATCGCTTCGGCGAGCGCTTTTTCTTCTTCGAAAATCAGCCGGACCTTCCCGTCGCTATCGATGTCGACGGTGACTTGGCCTCCGTTGATCAGTTTGCCGAATAAAAGTTCGTCGGAAAGCGCGGATTGAATCGTGTCCTGGATCAGCCGCGCCATCGGTCGCGCGCCCATCGAAGGATCGAATCCCCTTTTGGCGAGATGTTTTTTCAGAGCGTCCGAGAAAACGACCTCGATTTTCTTTTCATTCAAACGCTCTTCCAATTGCATCAGGAATTTGTCGACAACGCGGAGGACAACATCATGATCAAGCGATCGGAACGGAATCATTGCATCGAGGCGATTTCGAAATTCAGGTGAAAACAGACGCCGGATTTCGACCATTTCATCGCCCGCCTCGCGGGTATCGGAAAAACCCATGCTCGCTTTTTGCAGGGTCTCCTGGCCGGCGTTCGTCGTCATGATGATGACGACGTTCCTGAAATCGGCCTTGCGGCCGTTGTTGTCCGTAAGCGCTCCGTGATCCATGACTTGGAGGAGGATGTTGTAGATATCAGGGTGCGCTTTTTCGATTTCGTCGAGGAGGAGCACGCAATAGGGCGCTTTTGCGACCGCATCGGTCAGCTGTCCTCCCTGATCGAAACCGACATAGCCCGGAGGGGCGCCGATGAGCCGCGATACGGCATGGCGCTCCATGTATTCCGACATGTCGAAGCGCAGAAGTTCGACATTCAGACAGTAGGCCAGTTGCTTGGCCACTTCGGTTTTTCCGACGCCGGTAGGACCGGAGAACAGGAAACTTCCGATGGGTCTGTCCGGCGCGCCAAGGCCCGATCGCGCCATTTTGACCGCCCTTGCGAGCGCCTCTATCGCCGCGTCCTGGCCGAAAATAACGGCTTTCAAGTCACGCGCAAGGCTCTTCAAGGCAGCGCGATCGTCGGAGGAAACGCGCGTCGATGGAAGGCGCGCCATTTTTGCGATGACATCCTCGATCTCGGGTTTCCCGATTACTTTTTTTTGTTTCGAACGCG
>JAIRZC010000198.1 GCA_031267455.1 Accumulibacter sp.
CAAAGCCCGCGTGGACATATCCTTCGCGTATTCATCGACAAGCCGGAAAAAACCGGAGGCGTTGATGTCGAGGATTGCGCTCTCATCAGCAACCACTTGTCGCGTGTCCTGCTTGTCGAGAATGTCGATTACGAAAGGCTGGAGATTTCTTCGCCCGGACTCGACCGTGTGCTCAAAAAACCGTCGGATTTCGAGCGTTTCTCCGGTGAAAAGATCGGTTTGCGCTTACGTTTTCCGTTGGGGGGACGCCGGAATTTCACCGGTGTACTCCTGGGGCTGAAGGGCGGAAAAATTAATCTGCGTGTCGGCGCGGAAAAAACAGCGCGAAAAGCGGATCTCGAAGCGGAATCCGAAATGGAATTCGACCTGAACGACATCGACAGGGCGCGACTGGTTCCGGCGTTCGAAGAATTAGGGGAAAAGAGAGGATTTAAGCGATGAGCCGTGAGATTTTGCTACTGGTAGATGTACTGGCGCGCGAGAAGAACGTAATGAAAGAGATCGTTTTCGGCGCGCTCGAACTAGCCTTGGCGTCGGCGTCGAAAAAACGGATCAACGACGATGCCGATGTGCGCGTTGCCGTCGACCGTGAAACGGGAGACTTCGACGCCTTCCGTTGCTGGGAGGTCGTCGCCGACGAGGACTTCGTCAGTGATGTGCGCCAGATATCCCTTTCCGAAGCCCAGAAGCAGGATGCCGAAATCGAAGTCGGAGAGATACTCGAAGAGGCTCTTCCTCCGGTCGACTTCGGTCGAATCGGAGCGCAGGCGGCCAAGCAGGTCATTCTCCAGAAAATTCGCGATGCCGAGCGCGACCAGATTCTCAACGACTTCCTCGACCGCAAGGAAAGCTTGCTGACCGGGACGATCAAGCGCATGGAGCGGGGGAACGCCATCGTCGAAACGGGACGGATCGAAGCCCTGCTGCCGCGCGACCAAATGATCCCGCGAGAAAACCTGCGCATCGGCGACCGCGTCAAGGCTTATCTGCTCCGTGTCGACCGCGCGGCTCGCGGGCCTCAGCTGGTACTTTCGCGCACATCGCCTGAATTCATCGTCAAACTCTTCGAAATCGAAGTTCCCGAAGTCGAGGACGGTCTGCTGGAAATCAAAGCCGCAGCGCGCGACCCCGGAATCCGCGCAAAGATCGCCGTGAAGTCGAACGATCAGCGCATCGATCCGATCGGAACTTGCGTTGGAATGCGCGGAATGCGTGTTACGGCTGTTACCAACGAGTTGGCCGGTGAACGCGTCGACATTGTGCTTTGGTCACCCGATCCCGCGCAGTTCGTCGTCGGGGCGCTTTCGCCCGCCGAAGTGATTTCGGTTGTCGTCGACGAGGACCGCCACAGTATGGATGTTGTTGTCAACGAGGAAAATTTGGCGATTGCGATTGGTCGTGGCGGACAGAATGTCCGGCTGGCGTCGGAAATGACGGGCTGGACGATCAACCTGATGACCGAGGAAGAATCGCTGACGCGCGCCGAAGCGGAAACAGCGGCGATTCGCGTCCAGTTCATGGAGAAACTCGATGTCGATGAAGACATGGCCAATCTCCTGATCGACGAAGGTTTTTCGACGCTGGAAGAAATCGCCTACGTGCCCTTCCACGAAATGTTGGAAATCGAAGCTCTCGACGAAGCGACGGCGCAGGAATTGCGCGATCACGCCAGAAACATTCTCTTGACGGAAGCCATCGTGACCGAAGAACGAATAGGCGATGTCGCCGAGGATCTGCTCAATCTCGACGGAATGGATAAGGCGCTTGCTGAAAAGCTCGCGCTTTCCGGCGTGAAGACACGGGATGATCTGGCGGATCTGGCTGTGGATGAGCTGACCGAAATGACCGACATTGACGACGAGCGGGCACGGCAATTGATCACGATGGCCCGCGCGCATTGGTTCGAATAAGATAAGTAGAGATAAAGGGATTCCCTATGGCGCAAACGAGTGTTGCCCAATTTGCCGTTAATTTGAAAATGCCGGCAGAGGCCTTGATCGAGCAGCTTGGAAAGGCCGGCGTCAGTATGCTCAAGGCCGACGATATGCTGTCCGAGCAGGACAAGTCGAAATTGTTGGAGTACCTGCGCCGTTCGCGCGGCCAACCGGGCGCCAAGACGAAAATCACTCTGACGCGCAAGCAGACTTCGGAGATCAAATCGATGGACGCGCACGGAAAATCGCGCACCGTCCAAGTCGAAGTGCGAAAGAAGCGTGTCCTCGTCAAGCGTGAAACGCCGTTGCCCGAAGCAAAGACCGGCGATGCGCGCGTTCCGCCGCTCCAAACGGATACCCCAGCGGCTCCTTTGGCGCCCGCCTCGCCTGTTTTACCCGGTATGACCGGGGCGGAAGCGAAACGGAGGGCCAAGCCCGCCGCGCCGCGATTGCCCGAAGAAGTGACGCCCGAAAAGCCCTCGGAGCCAACGCCCGCGCCAAATCTTGCCGCCGCAGGCGATGTTCCGTTGGCTGTTCCACCATCCGAAAAGATCGCGGGCGCGGCGTTATCGGAGTCGAAGCCGCCCGTCGTCCGCAAGCCCTCGCGCGCGTCGATCATCGGTGATGAGCAGCAACGTCTGCGCGCCGAGGAGGAGCGCCGAAACGCCGAATTGCGGGCGCGCCAGGAAGCGGAATACCAGGAAAAACAAGAGCGTCTCGCCCGCCTGAAGATTGATGCCGAGGAAAAGGCGCAAGCGGCGCGCGCCGCCGAGGCGGCGAAACAGGCGGTTGCGCAGACGGCCAACGAGCCCGCTGCCGAGGAAAAGCCGGCGCAAAAACCGGCCAAGCCTGGCGACAAAAAAACCGGAGAGAGAAAGGACTGGCGAAACGGGAGCGGGAAACGCCAGGGGCCCAAGGCACGCGGCGCGACAGCGGGCGGGAGCGCCTGGCGCGACGGCGCGAGGCGCGGGAAAGGCGGCGGGCGCGCGGGCGCGTTGGAAATTCACGCCTCGTTCCAGGCGCCGACCGAGGCCATCGTTCGGGAAGTGCGCGTTCCGGAAACGATCTCGGTTTCCGACCTCGCGCATAAGATGGCCGTCAAGGCGACCGAGGTCATCAAGGTGTTGATGAAGATGGGATTGATGGTCACGATCAACCAGGTGCTCGATCAGGAAACGGCAATGATCATCGTCGAGGAAATGGGGCACAAGGCCATTGCGGCCAAGCTCGATGATCCGGCGGCTTTTCTCGTCGAAGAGGCGACTGGCGAGAATGCGGAAATCGAATCGCGCGCGCCGGTACTCACGGTCATGGGGCACGTCGACCATGGGAAGACTTCGTTGCTCGACTACATCCGCCGAACGCGGGTCGCGTCCGGTGAGGCGGGAGGAATCACGCAGCATATCGGCGCCTACCACGTCGAGACAGCGCGCGGGATGGTCACGTTTCTGGATACGCCGGGGCATGAAGCTTTCACGGCGATGCGCGCGCGCGGCGCGCGGGCAACCGACATCGTCATCCTCGTCGTCGCGGCGGACGACGGTGTAATGCCGCAGACGCGTGAAGCCATCCACCATGCGCGCGCGGCCGATGTCCCGATCGTCGTTGCGATCAACAAGATCGACAAGCCCGGCGCCAACCCGGATCGCGTCAGGCAGGAACTGATCGTCGAGAGCGTCGTCCCCGAAGAATACGGCGGTGATTCGCCTTTCATTTGCGTTTCGGCGAAAACCGGCGAGGGAATCGACGAGTTGCTCGAAAATGTTCTGCTCCAGGCAGAAATCCTCGAACTCAAGGCGCCGCGAGCCGCGCCGGCCAAGGGAATGATCATCGAGGCGCGGCTCGACAAAGGGCGCGGCCCCGTGGCGACAATGCTCGTCCAGTCGGGTTCGCTCCACCAGGGCGACGTGCTTCTGGCGGGCCAGGTTTTCGGTCGCATTCGCGCGATGCTCGACGAAAACGGAAAGCCGATCAAGGAAGCGGGACCGTCGATTCCCGTCGAAATCCTCGGGTTGTCGGATGTTCCGACGGCCGGGCAGGAAGCGATGGTACTGGCCGATGAGCGCAAAGCGCGCGAAATTGCCCTCTTCCGCCAAGGCAAGTTCCGCGACGTCAAACTTGCGAGCAAACAGGCGGCGAATCTCGAAAACATCCTCGACCAGATGGCCGATTCCGGTGTCAAGACGCTGGCCTTGATCATCAAGGCCGATGTACAGGGGTCGCAGGAGGCGCTTTCGCAGTCTCTGCAAAAACTCTCCGCCGACGAGGTCAAGGTCGACGTTATTCACGCGGGAGTCGGCGCAATCAGCGAATCCGACGTCCACCTCGCGCATGCCTCGAATGCGGTGATCATCGGCTTTAATGTCCGCGCGGATGTCAGCGTGCGCAAGATCGCGGAAAATGTCGGCGTGGACATTCGTTACTACAACATCATTTATGACGTCGTCGACGACGTCAAAGCGGCGCTTTCCGGGATGCTTGCCCCGGAAAGGCGCGAGGAAATCGTCGGGACGGTCGAGATACGCCAGGTTTTCCGCGCGAGCAAGATCGGAACGATCGCCGGTTGCTACGTGCTCGACGGGATCGTCAAGCGTTCCTCGCGCGCGCGGCTTTTGCGCGACCACGTCGTGGTCT
>JAIRZC010000200.1 GCA_031267455.1 Accumulibacter sp.
TCACCGACAAGCGCGCGGATATCGCGATTCTGAAAACCCTCGGAGCGAATTCAGGAAGCATCATGACGGTCTTCATCGTCCAAGGCGCGCTGATCGGAGTTGTCGGGCTCGCGCTCGGCGTCGCTCTGGGTATTCTGGGCGCAACCCATCTTGACGTGATCGTTCCCTTCATCGAGCGCATGGTTGGAGTTTCGCTTTGGTCCCGTGAAGTCTATTACATTTCGAGTCTTCCTTCCGAGTTGCAATGGGGCGATGTATACATTATCGCCGGCGTTTCCTTCGCGCTTTCGCTCGCGGCGACGATGTATCCGAGCTGGAACGCTTCGCGCGTCAATCCGGCGGAGGCGTTGCGCTATGAGTGAAAAAATTGAAATGGAAACCATGCTCAGGGCGACCGACCCTTCGGATGTCATCGGAGCCGACGCGCGCGTCATAGAATGCCGTGGTCTCAGGAAGACCTATCGTCAAGGCGCCCGTGTCGACGTTCCCGTCCTGCTCGGCATTGATTTCGAGGTCGGTACAGGCGAGCGCGTCGCGATCGTTGGCGCGTCTGGTTCGGGTAAAAGCACGCTTCTCCACCTGCTGGGCGGGCTCGATTCCCCGTCGGACGGAAATATCTGCTTGATGGGGCGCGACCTTTCCGCGATCAGCGAGGCCGAGCGCGGCGCATTGCGTAACCGGCATCTCGGTTTTGTTTACCAGTTTCACCATCTCCTGCCGGAATTTACGGCGCTGGAAAATGTTGCGATGCCGCTTTACATCCGCCGGATGAGGAAAACCGAGGCGAATGAGCGCGCTGCCGCGATGCTTGGCGAAGTCGGACTTTCCCATCGGATTGATCATGCGCCCTCCGAATTGTCCGGCGGTGAGCGCCAGCGCGCGGCGATCGCGCGGGCGCTGGTTACTTGCCCCGCGTGCGTCTTGGCCGACGAGCCGACCGGAAATCTCGATCGCCAGACCGCTGAGAACGTCTTCGATCTGATGCTTGAACTCGAGCGCTTACGGCGGACGAGCTTCATCATCGTCACGCATGACGCGAAACTTGCGTTGCGCGCTGACCGGAGACTGACGCTTCGGGATGGAGTCCTTCAGAAAGCGTCTTCGTAACGGCGTGTTTACGCCAAGGCGGCGAGCCGTTTTCCGATTCGGATACGCCATTCCCTTGGCCCTGTCGTGTGAACCGCCGAGCCGCTCGAATCGACTGCGACGGTTACCGGCATATCCTTCAGGTCGAATTCGTAAATGGCTTCCATGCCGAGATCGGCGAAGGCAACGACCTTCGATGCCTTGATTGCCTTGGCGACGAGGTAGGCCGCGCCGCCTACCGCCATCAGGTAAGCCGATTTGTTGTCGCGGATCGCCTCGATGGCCACGGGACCGCGTTCCGATTTTCCGACCATCGCAATCAGTCCGGTTTGCTCCAGCATCATCCGTGTGAATTTGTCCATGCGCGACGCGGTTGTCGGGCCCGCCGGTCCGACGGCTTCGTCACGTACAGGATCGACCGGGCCGACATAGTAGATGACGCGATTCGTGAAGTCGACGGGAAGTTTTTCACCCTTGGCCAGAAGGTCGGCGATACGCTTGTGCGCCGCGTCGCGCCCTGTGAGCATTTTTCCGTTGAGCAGGAGTTTCTGTCCGGGTTTCCACGAGGCGATTTCTTCTTTCGTCAAGGTATCGAGCATGACGCGGGTCGCCGACTTGATGTCGGGTGTCCAGGTGACGTCGGGCCAGTCGGAGAGTTTTGGCGGATCAAGGCGCGCCGGGCCGCTTCCGTCGAGTTGAAAATGGATGTGGCGCGTCGCCGCGCAGTTTGGAACCATCGCGACGGGAAGATTGGCCGCATGTGTTGGATAATCGAGCACTTTCACATCAAGCGCGGTTGTCAGTCCGCCGAGCCCCTGCGCGCCGATGCCAAGGGCGTTTATTTTTTCGTAAAGCTCAATGCGCAGTTCCTCCGACTTTGAAAGAACGGCGCCGCTGTTCGCGCGGGTTTTCAACGCCTGGATATCGATCGGCTGCATCAGCGCTTCCTTGGCGAGGAGCATTGCCTTTTCCGCGGTTCCACCGATCCCGATTCCGATCATGCCTGGCGGACACCAGCCCGCACCCATTTCCGGCACCATCTTGAGCACCCAGTCGACGATGCTATCGGAAGGATTGAGCATGGCAAATTTGGCCTTGGCTTCCGAACCGCCACCCTTGGCCGCGCAGATCACATGGACGCGGTCGCCAGGAACGATTTCGAAATGGACGACCGCCGGCGTGTTGTTTCGCGTATTGATACGCTTCCCGGCTGGATCGGCGAGCACAGACGCGCGCAAGGGATTGTCCTTGTCGGTATACGCGCGCAGAACGCCTTCATCGATCATTTCCTGCAGGCTCATCGTCGCATCGGGCCAGCGGACGTTCATTCCGACTTTGAGGAAGACCATTGCGGTTCCCGTGTCCTGGCAGATCGGTCGGTGGCCCTCGGCGGAAAGGCGTGAATTGGTCAGGATTTGCGCAATCGCATCTTTTGCGGCGGGAGACTCTTCGATCTCGTAGGCGTGCCCAAGCGCCCGGATGAAATCGGCAGGATGATAATAGCTGATGAATTGAAATGCGTCGGCGATACTCTGGATGAGGTCTTCTTGGCGAATGGATGTGGTCATTTATAATTCTCTCTATGAAAGGATCCGGTGAGGAAGAAGGTTCATATCGATTTTTTGGAAATACGGATCGATTCTATCTCAAGGGTAAACGCTTGCCTTGAATTCAGGTAAATCTGTGCGCCGATTTCTCTGCTTGTGGCAAAAAAGCGGGATTGGACTTGCGAAAAATTAGCGTGTAAGATCTGAAAATCCGTCCGACGGCAAATTTTCCGGGCGGTGTCCGTACATGGACGCCTGAGAATTTGTTCCGTTCATGGATTGCCGTACTGCGGTTTGACCAGCGCGCGGCCTTCGGAAATGGAATTCATGGGTCAGGGGAAAGGCGTGCTTCCCGTGTTGGAAGACGGACGATAATAAATAATCCGCGAGGGGGCTTTGCGCCTCAAGGCTGGTATACCGTAAGGTATGCCGGCCTTTCGTCGGAAACACTCCTCACTATGAGGCCTTCGGGAGGGATAGTCAAAGCGCCTTAAAATAAGACAGGCGGAATCGCGCCCCCGAACGAAGTATTTGAGTGGATGCGAACAGCCTGGAGACGATCTAGAGGCTTTGGCGTTATATGAAAAGCGATAGACGGTCGTGAATTCCCAGCATTTTTCTTTCCAATCGAAACGGGGGGTTTTCCCCCGTTTCCAAGTCAATAAACACAAAGCGTCGCGCCTTTCGGAACGGTGTCGCCCTGTTTGAACCCGATGGATTTTACGACGCCGTCACTCGATGCGGTAAGCGCGTTTTCCATTTTCATCGCTTCGAGGATCACGAGCGCTTCTCCTTTCAAAACCGGGTCGCCGACTTTCTTTTTATATGCGATGATCATTCCCGGCATCGGGGCGAGCAGGCGGTTTCCTTCGACGCTTTCGGCGGCTGACGGAACAAAAGGAGTGGGAGCGGGCGCCGGGATGGCGACAGGTGTTGCCGGGGCGCGAATCGTTGGCGGATCTGCGGGGAATGCGCCGCCTGCCGGGTCGACTTCGACATTGAAATATTCGCCGTCGACGAAAACGTTGAACGCGCGCGACCTCTCCGACTTCGGCGGGATGTTTTCCGCCGTCTTGCGTTCGACGAGTTCTCCGGCTTTCGCCTTCTTGACGAGCGCTTCCTGCTTTTTGACAAAGTCGAGCGTGATCGGCTTGACGCTCTCGGGAGGTTCGGCGAGACCGTATTTCCATTCAAGGAATTTTCTGCCCGTGATCGGGAATTGCGCGTAGATCAGCAAGTCATCCATGTTCGTCGCGAGGCTGCCGATTTCCTTTTTTGCTTTTTCGAGTTCAGGGTCGAGTACTTCGGCAGGGCGGCAGGTGATCGGGTTTTCGCCCCGCGAATAGCCCTGGAGCGCTTTTTTCTGGAGTTCGGCGTCTATCGGAACGGCGGTCTTGCCATAGAGACCGTAGCAAAGGTCTCTGACCTGGGCTGTGATCATCTTGTAGCGTTCGTCGGGAGTATCGTGCAGGACATTGTTGACGGTCTGTACGCCGACGATTTGGCTCGTCGGCGTGACGAGCGGAATCTGCCCGAGTTCTTTTCGGACGCGCGGCAGCTCTTTGAAGACATCGCCGAGCCGATCAAGCGCGTCCATCTCGCGCAACTGGTTGACGAGGTTGGACAGCATTCCGCCGGGGGTCTGGTGCAGGAGGACATTGATGTCGATGATCGATACTTTGGAATCATCGAGCAGATGTTTGTACTTCGGAAGTACCTGCTTTTCGAGCACTTCGTTGATCGCCGCGAGTTTATGGATGTCAAAGCCGGTATCGCGGTTGGTCCCGAGCAGGGTCATGACGAGGGGTTCGATCGCAGGGTGCGATGTGCGGTAAGCGTAGGGTGTCAGACACGTATCGAGGATGTCGACGCCGGCTTCGACGGCTTTTAGCTGGCTCATCGGAGCCATTCCCGAGGTGAAATGGCTGTGCAGATGAATCGGCGACTTCACGGCTTCCTTGAGTGCTTTCACGAGCGTGTAGGCATCGTAGGGGGCGATCAGCCCCGCCATATCCTTGATGCAGATCGAATCCGCGCCCATCGCTTCGAGTTCCCTGGCTTTCGCGATGTAGTAGTCGAGCGTATAGACATTGCCGCCCATACGGGGCTCGGTCATCGTGTAGCAGATGCAGCCCTGAAAGTGTTTTCCGCTTTTCTTGATCTGCCTGACGACTGTTTCAAAGTTGCGGTAATCGTTGAGCGAATCGAAGGTACGGAAGATGTCCATTCCGTTGTCCGCCGCGCGATCGACGAAAGCCGTCGCCACATCGTCGGCGTAATTGCGGTAGCCGACGAGGTTCTGCGCCCGAAGCAGCATGCTGAACGGTGTTTTTTTTATGTGGCGCTTCAGGATGCGCAGGCGATCCCATGGGTCTTCGTTGAGGAAGCGGTGCATCGTGTCGAAAGTGGCTCCGCCCCAGGTTTCCAATGCCCAGAAGCCGATTTCATCTATCATCTCCGCCACGGGGATCATGTCTTCGGTGCGTCCGCGCGTCGCGAACAGGGATTGATGTCCGTCACGAAGCGAAAGATCCATGATCTTCACCGGGTTATCCGCGCAAGGGCGGTTGGCGCTGTAATTCATCGGCGTCGATTTAACTGCATTGTCGTTCATCGGTGGGCTCCAAGAAATTGAGATTGGATGGGTTGTTTATCGGCGTATGTTGGAAAAAGCGCGAAATTGCATCATTTTGCGTCCCGACATCATGTCCAACCGGGCGGATAAGGCCCAAGCGGTCGGTTCGGCGGAAGACGGAGGCGGGCATTGCCGGATCGCGTCCGCCGTGTATTCTTCTTGTATATAGGCTTCGACCGCGGCGAGCGCTGCCGCGATTTTTTTCGATTTTTTCTTCATCAAAGACACTTTCTGGTTGGAAACCTCCCCCCTTTACGGGGGATAATCGGGCACAGGAGGCGGGTTCCTCCCTCCGCGCCTTGTTGCCCGTTGACGGGCATGGATTGAAACATCGTCTTTCCTGTCGGTCCCGGCGGGACTACAGCGGGATATTCCCGTGTTTTTTCATCGGGTTGGAATCATGTTTGTTTTGCAGGAGCCTTAACGCGCGCGCGATCCGCGCGCGCGTTTCGACTGGCGGAATCACGTCGTCGATATCGCCGCGCTGCGCAGCGATGTAGGGATTTGCGACGGCTTCGCTGTATTCTCTTTCTTTTTCGGCGAGGAAGGCTTCGGGGTCCGACGCTTTTTTCGACTGGCGCGCATAGAGCACTTCGACCGCGCCTTTCGCGCCTATGACGGCGATTTCTCCGCTCGGCCAG
>JAIRZC010000030.1 GCA_031267455.1 Accumulibacter sp.
ATATTTTCAAAGAAAAGTCCGCGCGCAACATTTCGCGGAGTAACGGTAGCGTGACCGCGCGCTTGTCTTCGAGCGCGCGACGGTCGAGCGCGTCCAAAAGCGAAGAAAGCGTGCGCATGTCGCGCGGCGCGCGCAAAAGCAGGTAATCGATCGTTTCGTCGGAAAGCAGGATGCCGCGGGCTTGGGCCTGCGCTTTGAGCGCTTTGCGTTTCTCGTCGTCGGAAAGCGGCGTCAGCCGGTAAACCAGCCCCGAAGCGAGGCGGGTCCGCAGGTCTTCACGGAACGCCAGTTCTCGCGGCGCCCAGCTTGATGCGGTAATCAGGCGCCCTCCCGAAACACGAAGCGCGTTGAAGCGGTCGAAAAGGGCGATCTGGCCGGTTTCGCTGAGCGCATCAACATTGTCGACGGCTTGGAAGGGCGGCGTTCCGTTGGAAAAAACCGGGTTGGGGTCGGCCGCGGCGTCGTGATAGAGCGCGCCGCACGCGCGGAGCAAATGTGTTTTCCCCGATCCGGCCTCTCCCCAGAGGAACAAGGAAAGCTCACGGTTTTCGGGAGAAAGCCAGGCCGCCAGCCCCGTCAACGCCTCACCGTTTTCGCCCGCGATGAAGTTGTCGAGGCGCGGAGGATTTTCAAAGAGGATGTCGAGTAAGAGTTGGCGCATGTTTGTTTCAATCCACACCCGTAATCGGGCGACAAGCTACGGAAAGGGCAGATCCCTCCCGCGCATGATTATCTCCTGTAAAGAGGGAGGATACCTGCCCTCGCGCATCGGCATAACGAGGAAACCCCCTTCGCGCGACGGTATAACGAGGCCGGGTCGCATAGCACACGGCCCAAAGCAGGCGGATAGCAAGGACTCCTGGTTTCCAGGCGGAGAACGTTTTCGATGAAAATTCGCGTATCCACACGCGGGAAAAACAATTTCGGATAAAATTAAATATTTTCGGACGGCGGCGCGCATTCTACCATCCCGCGCCGCCGAATGACTTTCTCAGGTTTTGATAACGATAGATCAAATGACTTTTCCGGAGCGAAAGCCGCTTTCCTACCTTGACGCCGGTGTCGATATCGACGCTGGAAACGCGCTTGTCGAGCGCATCAAGCCCTTTGCCCGAAAAACCGCGCGTGAAGGCGTGCTCGGTGGCTTGGGCGGATTCGGCGCGCTTTTCGAAATCCCGAAACGTTTCCGGGAGCCGGTACTGGTTTCCGGAACCGACGGCGTTGGGACGAAACTCAAGCTGGCTTTCGATCTCGACCGCCACGAGGGCATCGGAATCGACCTCGTCGCGATGAGTGTCAACGACGTGCTCGTTCAGGGCGCGGAACCCTTGTTCTTCCTGGATTATTTCGCCTGCGGAAAACTCGACCTCGATAGGGCGACCACCGTTATCCAGGGTGTCGCCGAAGGTTGCGGGCAGGCCGCTTGCGCCCTGCTCGGCGGGGAGACGGCCGAAATGCCCGGGATGTATCCCGACGGCGAATACGATCTGGCCGGGTTCGCCGTCGGCGCTGTCGAAAAATCGCGGATCATCACTGGCGCGAACATCGCTCCCGGCGATTCGCTGATTGGTCTGGCCTCGTCCGGCGCGCATTCGAATGGCTATTCGCTGATACGGAAAATCCTTTCGCGCGCGCGAGCCGACATGGACTCACCTTTCGATTGCGACGAGAAAAATAGCGCGAAGCGCAGCCTCGCCGAGCTTGTCATGGCGCCGACGCGTATCTACGTGAAACCCGTTCTCGCGCTTGCCGAAAAAGTGCGGATCAAAGGCATGGCGCACATCACCGGCGGTGGACTGGTCGAGAACTTGCCGCGCGCATTGCCCGACGACGTCAAGGTCGTCGTCTGGAAATCCGCGTGGGAGCGCCCCGCCCTTTTCCGTTGGCTAAAGGAAGAAGGCGCCGTCGCCGAGGCCGAAATGTGGCGGGTCTTCAACTGCGGCATCGGCATGGTGTTGATCGTTTCTCGCGACGATGTTTCCATCGCGAGAAGTTTCCTCGACGCGGCGGGAGAGACGGCCATCGAGATTGGCGAAGTCGCCGCGCGATGCGGGGATGAAGCCCAGGTGATCATCGTCTGATTCCCGCTTTCACTCCTGAAAAGTCGATTTTCACTGAGGAGCGTCGGACTTTCCTTTCCGAAAAGGAAAGCGGAACTTGTCGGCGTCGCGTCGACGTTTTGATTACGCGGGGAAACCCGTCGTGGCAGGAAGCGCGACAATATATCGAACAAGGTTTCCCGGGCGCAGGCCATGGCCTGCCCTTTGCGGGCGGCTGTCCGCGCTGCCTGGATTTCCTGCCCTTCACAGTGCGCGGCGCCGGCGGATGTTCATTGCCTTGCACCCGCATCCGCCAGTTTTCCAAAAGAGTTTTTTGAGGAAGTTCTCAATAAAAATCCTATTTTTAATCGAATCGATAAACAGGTTGCGCATTTCGTAGCGCAAAAAAGCAATGCGCGGGAAGTGTTTCCGCTCGTTTTCGCGCTTTCTTTTTCATTCCCGCGCGAGTCGATTCGTATGAATACTTGAAAAAAGAAGAGAGGGTGTCAGAATCTGTCCTTTTGAATTTTCCGGCCGCCTGGTCGGAGGGCGAAAGCTTCGAGAAAGGGTGTCTTTATGTTGGAAACGTATCGCGCGCGCGCGGCCCAGCGGGCTATCCTCGGTATCCCGCCGCTCCCTCTGACGGCGGATCAAACCGCTGATCTCGTCGATCGCCTGGAAAGAGCGCCGGTTGGCGAGGGA
>JAIRZC010000062.1 GCA_031267455.1 Accumulibacter sp.
CTCGTCTTCGTTGTGCAGGGTCGCGTTGCTGACGACGACGCCGCCAACCGTAACCGGCGTGAGCCGCGCCACAGGCGTCAGCGCTCCCGTGCGCCCAACTTGCGCATCGATCCCGATTACGACGGAATACGCCTCTTCCGGCGGATATTTGTGCGCGACAGCCCAGCGCGGCTCGCGCGAGACGAACCCGAGGCGTCTTTGGAGAGCCAGCGAATTGACTTTATAGACGACGCCATCAATGTCGAAAGGGATCCGGCCGCGTATTTCGTTGATGTGGCGATGGAATCCGGCGAGTTCGTCCGGTCCGTTGAGAAGCGCGCGGAGACGACAGACGGGAAATCCCATCGCGTCGAGCGCGTCGAGGACGCCCGCCTGCGTTTCCGGCATGGCCCACCCTCGTGTCTCACCGAGGCCATAGGCAAAAAAGGAAAGCGGCCGCGCCGCCGCGACCTTCGAATCGAGCTGTCGGATACTCCCGGCGGCGCCGTTTCGGGGATTGCTCAAAGGCTTTTCACCCAAGCGAATCGCGCGCGCGTTGAAACGCTCGAAATCGGAGCGTTTCATGTAAATTTCTCCGCGTACTTCGAGAACCCCGGGGCAGTTTCCGCCGCGCAGGCGCAACGGGATTTGTCCAAGCGTCCGCGCGTTGGCCGTCACATTCTCGCCGGTTTCGCCGTCACCGCGCGTCGATGCGCGCACCAGAAGACCGTTTTCATAACGCAGGCAGATGGCGAGTCCGTCGAACTTCAACTCGGCGATATATTCGATGGGCGCCTCCGGCGCGGAAAGCTCCAGTTCGCGCCGCACGCGCGCGTCGAAAGCGAAAGCGCCCTGTCTTCCGAAATCGGTCTCTGTGCGAATCGAGAGCATCGGCACAGCGTGGGGGACAGGGTCGAAAGCGTCGAGCGGTTTCCCGCCGACACGCATCGTCGGCGAATCCGGCGTTCGGAATTCGGGATGATCTGCCTCGATCGCCTGGAGTTCCCGAAAAAGGACGTCGTACTCGGCATCGGTAATCGCCGGGGCGTCGAGGACGTAATAACGGTAATCGTGTTCCTCGATCGCCGCGCGGAGCGCCAGGGCGCGTTCGCCGATGTCCATGCGCCGCCTTCGTCAGGAAAAAAGGCGCCGCGCGAGCGCGCTTCCGGCGGGAAGGCCGGCCGCCGCCATCATCGACTGGCAATGAATGATCCGGAGACGTACCGGCTCCAGCAAAGCCTCCGAAACCTCGGCGCCGTTGTCGTCGACGAGGCTTCCGTCCAGTGTCCGGGCAAAATGCTTCGCCAGATCGAGCATCTGCCCGAAGGCGCGCTCGCCGACGGGCGTTCGCGGAACGTCGAGCAGGAAGGTGACGCCGCGTGTCGCCAGGGTTTTGAGCGAATCGCCCGAAAACGCGGGCGATTCCCGATTGATCATCGAATAAAGAACATTGCCCTCGCCGTCCTGGCGGACGAAACGTCCGTTGCCTTCGAGCGCCATTCCCGCCGCCTCGGCGAGAAGCCTCAAGTCCTTTCCCTCGAAAACGCCGGCCCCGCTGGCGATATTGAGCCCAATCTGGATATCGACGCTCTCGCAAAAGGCATCCAGCTTTCCGGCCGCCTCAAGCGTTTCTTCAACGCCCGGGACCTGGACGACCGCCGTGAATTCGTCGGCAAGCTCCCGCATCGCCAGATGAAAAAACGAAAGGTCGCCGCCCGGAATCGCGCCGCGCCGGTCAACGAGCTGGACGCCAACGCGGAAAATACGGTCTTCGTTCCGGCCACCCTCGGAAAGCGTTTCCCAGCGCAGAAGCCTTTCGTCGTAACCGATCCTGAAGACCTGTTTTTTCATTTTTCCCGCCAGATCGCGCGTCGACTCGGCAATCCGGTACGCCGGAACAGGCTCTTCCGTTTCGAAGGCCGCGATGTAATCGACCCCGGGCGGCGGGGTGATCCTGCCGTCCCTTTTTTCTCCCGGCGCCGCATGATCGCCCGAAGCGCCCGTTCCCCCGCCCTCTTCCAGGACATCTTCCGCGCCCGTTTCATCATCCGCCCGGGGCAAGCCAGGTTCGACCCGGCCATCCGCCGCGCCCATCGCCGGCGCGCCGAAGGCCTCTTCACCCGGAAGGGGCTGGAGCAGTTCGTCCAGCGGATCGACCTCGGATTTTGGCGCGACGCGCCCATCGAACAAGGGGTCGCCGTACTCGATGTCGAGAAGTTCCTTCGCCAGCTTGCGGCGCCGGTATTCCTGCCAGGTGTTGTACACAACGACGAAAGCCACGACAACGGCACCCAGGCCAATCAATCCCCAATGCAGTTCCGTCATATTCGCTTATCCTAGACGATCTGTTCACGCAAACGCAGGGCTTCATCCATGTCGACTTCGACGATACGCGAAACGCCCGACTCTTGCATCGTCACGCCGATCAACTGCTGCGCCATCTGCATCGCGATTTTGTTGTGGCTGATGAACAGAAACTGGGTTTTTTCGGACATGCGCCGCACCATCTCGCAAAAACGCTCGGTATTCGTATCGTCCAACGGCGCGTCCACTTCGTCAAGCAGGCAAAATGGCGCCGGATTCAACTGAAAAAGCGCGAAAACGAGCGCGATTGCCGTCAGTGCCTTTTCCCCGCCGGACAAGAGGTGGATCGTCGAATTTTTCTTCCCCGGCGGCTGCGCCATCACTTGGACACCCGCGTCGAGGATTTCTTCGCCCGTCATGATCAGGCGCGCTTCGCCGCCGCCGAAAAGCTCGGGGAATAGCACGTCGAAATTCGCGTTGACGATGTCGAAAGTCGATTGCAGCAGACCGCGCGTTTCCTTGTCGATCTTCTGGATCGCGCCTTCCAATGTTTCCATCGCCTGCGTAAGGTCGCCGGACTGCGCGTCGAGAAAACCCTTTCTTTCCCGCGCTTTTTCAAGCTCGTCCAGCGCCGCCATGTTGACCGGCCCCAGGGAATCGATCGAGCGCTGCAGGGAAACAAGCGCTTTTTGCAGACTCTCGGCGCGGACTTT
>JAIRZC010000066.1 GCA_031267455.1 Accumulibacter sp.
CAGCATCACGCAGACCATGCTCGCCAAAAAGACGTGATAGAACAGGCAGAGCAGCCCCGGAATCGCGCCTTTTCCGCGCCGGAAGTAACCGCCCGCGTAGATCGATATTCCGGCCGACGCAGCGCCCGTCAGAAACAGGAAGAATGACGAGAGCGCGTCGAGCCGCAAATGAAAGGGGATATCTGGCAAGCCGAGCGCGAGAACGCGCGTCTGCGGCGCGGCGACGAGACCCAGAAGCGCGCACAACGCCAGAACGACGCTGAGAAGCGCGCCGAGCGGAAAAAGAAGACCATAGATCAGGCGCGTTCGAAAAGGGAAGGCGACCCCGGCGATTCCAATCAGCAGCCACCCGGGGATGACGGTAATCAGAATCCAGTCGAGAATCGGCATTTTCGCGCCTCGTTACTCGTTTTTTCCGGGCAGCGAAGCGCGCGGCGTGGACGCGCGCGCTACGCCGGAAAAAGCATAAATGCGCAATGGTACTCCGAGTTTTCGCATACCCGCTTATCTTATGCGCATCCCCGGCCGCGCGCCGCCATCGGGCGACAGCAGGAAAATTCCAGGAGTTTCGCCTTTCCCGGACGCGGCGGCGAGAACCATGCCTTCGCTGACACCGAACTTCATTTTACGCGGCGCGAGGTTGGCGACCATCGCCGTCATTCGTCCGACGAGCTGTGCCGGGTCATAAGCGGATTTGATTCCCGCGAAAACCTGGCGGGGCTTCGTCTCTCCGATGTCGAGGACAAGGCGGATCAGTTTTTCCGCGCCTTCGACATGCGCGGCGTCGACGATCCGCGCAACGCGCAGGTCGACTTTCATGAAGTCGTCGATCGAAATTTTTTCGCCCGCACGCGCCGTCGCCTCCGCCGGCGCAAGCGATTCCCTATTCGCCTCGACAAGCGCGGCGACCCGAGCGGGATCTACGCGCTTCATCAAATGCGCGTAGACGCCGACGGCGTGACCCTCGGGCAGCGGGACCCCGGCGTCACCCCACGTGAGCGGCGCAACCTCAAGGAAGCTTTCGACCGCTTCAGCCAACTTCGGCAACACGGGTTTCAAATAAAGCGTCAAGAGGCGGAAGGCTTCGATTGCCTCGGAACATACGGCGTGAAGCTCCGCTTCGTTCCCTGATCGCTTGGACAATTCCCAGGGTTTGCGATCGTTGACGAAAACATTGGCCACGTCGGAAAGCGCCATGACGTCGCGCAAGGCGCGCCCAAATTCGCGCTGTTCATAGGCCGCAGCAATCCTGGGAGCGGCGGCCCTGAATTCGTTCAGCCAGCCGGCGTCGGTTCGCGTCAGGCGCCCACCGAATTTTTTGTCAATAAACCCAGCGCAGCGACTCGCGATATTGACGTATTTCCCGATCAGGTCGGAATTGACGCGCGCGACGAAATCTTCGAGGTTGAGGTCGATGTCGCCCATCGTTCCGTTGAGCTTGGCCGCGTAGTAGTAACGCAGCCACTCGGGATCAAGCCCAAGGTCGAGGTAACTTTCCGCCGTGATGAAGGTGCCGCGTGATTTGGACATCTTCGCGCCGTCGATGGTCAAAAAACCGTGCGCGCAGATTCCACTCGGCGTCCGGAAGCGCGCGCGATCCAGCACTGCCGGCCAGAACAAGGCATGGAAATACAGGATGTCCTTTCCGATGAAGTGATAGAGCTCGGCTTCCGAGTCCGGCCCCCAATAATCGTCGAAATCGATTCCCACCCGGGCGCACAGGTTCTTGAACGAACCCATGTAGCCGATCGGAGCGTCAAGCCAGACATAAAAGTACTTCCCAGGCGCGCCGGGAATCTCGAAACCGAAATAGGGCGCGTCGCGCGAAATATCCCAGTCTTCCAGGGAGTCAAGCCATTCCCGCATTTTATTCGCGGCCTCGACCTGCAATCGGCGTTTCTCGACGCCTCCCTCCGCGTCCGGATTTCCCTGGCCTTCCTTCGGAGCGGAAAGCGTCCATTCCTTGAGGAAATCCGAGCACGCGCCGAGCTTGAAAAAATAATGCTCCGACGTCCGAAGCTCGGGCTTTGCGCCGGAAACCGCCGAATAGGGGTTTTTCAATTCGTTCGGCGTATAGGCCGCGCCACAGCTTTCGCAGTTGTCGCCGTACTGGTCTTTCGTGCCGCATTTCGGACATTCGCCCTTGATGAAGCGATCAGGGAGAAACATTCGCTTGACCGGGTCGTAATACTGCTCGACATCGCGCTTTTCAATCGCTCCGGCCGCGTCGAGCCTCGCGTAGATTTCCTCGACGCATTCGCGCGTTTCGACCGAGTGTGTGCTGTAGAAATTATCGAAGGCGACGTGAAAACCCGAAAAATCGCGCAAGTGTTCGCCATGCACGCGCCCGATCAATTCTTCTGGCGCCAGGCCGTCCTTTTCGGCGCGCAACATGACCGGCGTGCCGTGCGTATCATCGGCACAGACATACCAACACTCGTTTCCACTCATTTTCTGAAAGCGCACCCAGATGTCGGTCTGGATATACTCGACGAGGTGGCCGAGATGGATCGCGCCGTTGGCGTAAGGCAGCGCCGAAGTGACGAGAATCTTTCGTGTCATGGAAAACCGCGCGAATTACGTAACATATAAGGGCCGAGATGAAGCGCTTTCGGTAAAACGAGTATTCTAGCAAAATACGCGGTTACATGATTTTGGTCAAAGCGTTTTTCTTGGAACACAGGAGTCAAACAGACGATGGCGATTACTGAAGATAAAGTTTGGGCGGCGCTGGAACGCCTGATCGACCCGGTGACGCAAAAGAGCTATGTCGCGGCGCGATCGAAGAATGCAGTCCGGATCAAGGGCGGAAAAGTCCATATCGAGATCGAACTCGACTATCCGGCGAAAACACGGGCCGACGCAATCCGCGACGAAATCGCCGCGGCCGTGCATGCGCTTTTCGGCGTCGAGGAAACCGAAGTCGGGGTTATTTCGAAAATCGCCGCCCACGCCATCCCACGCGGCCGGAAACTTCTACCGGGCGTCCGGAACATCGTCGCCGTCGCCTCGGGCAAGGGTGGCGTCGGAAAAAGCACGACGGCGGTCAATATCGCGCTCGCGCTCGCTCAGGAAGGCGCGACCGTCGGTCTGCTCGATGCCGACCTCTACGGTCCCTCAATCCCACAAATGCTCGGCGTCCCGGAGGCGCATCCGGAATCGCCGGACTGGAAATCCTTCGTGCCGATCCGTGCGCATGGCTTGCAGGCGATCTCGGTCGGCTTTCTCGTCGACGTCGATTCGCCGATGATCTGGCGCGGCCCGATGGTCGCGCAGGTTCTCGAACAATTGCTCACGAAAAGCCATTGGAACGATCTCGACTATCTGGTCGTCGACATGCCCCCCGGAACAGGCGACGCGCAATTGACGCTTGCGCAAAAAGCCCCGGTAACCGGCGCTCTGATCGTAACGACACCGCAGGACATCGCGCTCATCGACGCGCGCAAGGGACTAAAAATGTTCGAAAAAGTCGGCGTCCCCATCCTGGGAGTCGTCGAAAATATGAGCACTCATATCTGTCCGGAATGCGGACATGAAGAACCGATTTTCGGGCAGGGTGGCGCTGAAAAAATCTGCGACGATTTCGGCGTCGCATTTCTCGGCGCTCTGCCGCTCGATCGCGCGATTCGGGAAATGACCGATGCGGGAAGACCGACCCTCATCGGCGCGCCGCAGTCGCGCGCTGCGGAAAACTACCGCACGATCGCCTGCCGCGTCGCCGCCCAGATCGCAACGCTCGGCAAAGAAATGAGCGGGAAATTTCCCAACATCGTCGTACGAAACGATTGATCCCGTTCCGAATCGTCCGCGACGCAAAGACAAACCGTATCGACGCAGTTGTCGATGGCTTCGAGATTATTTCAATTCCACTTCAACGGCCTCGTACCGTCCTGCTCAAGCTCAACGGAAAGATTCGACTGCCGATTCTTGTGAATTCCAAGTCAGGGCGACATGCAAGACCGACGTTCCACTCCGTTTTTTCCTCGGGCTTTCCCGTCGGTCTCGTCGTCGTTCGCGGCAGGAGAGGCCATCGTTCCGAAATTCGCAGAATGCCCAAGGCGCCAGAGCAGGAGTGATACGGTGATCGAAAGCAAGGACACTGTCCTGGCGAGTTTTTTTCCTTTCCAAAGCCCGAAAAACCAACGGTTCAGGTCGTCGGCAAAAATCGCCGCCTTTCC
>JAIRZC010000107.1 GCA_031267455.1 Accumulibacter sp.
CGCCGCGCTCCAGGGCTGCCTGTAGTATCTTCTCGCATGGTGTCATGACGCCGAGATCGACGATATCGTAACCGTTGCACCCGAGCACGACGCTAACGATGTTTTTCCCAATATCATGCACGTCGCCCTTAACCGTCGCCATAACGATCCGTCCCTTGGATACGCCGCCCGTGGCGCGTTTTTCCTTCTCGATGAAGGGCATGAGGGCGGCGACGGCGCACTTCATGACGCGCGCGGATTTAACGACCTGTGGAAGAAACATCTTCCCGGCGCCGAAGAGGTCGCCAACCGCGTTCATCCCCGCCATCAGCGGGCCCTCAATGACGCCCAACGCGGGCGTCCCATTGGCGGCGAAGGCCGCGCGGCATTCTTCGGCGTCCGCGGCGGCGAATTCGGCGATTCCTCTGACCAGTGCGTATTCGAGGCGTTTTTCGACGGTCGCGCCGCGCCAGGAGTACCGCGCCTCGGGCGCGTCGGAACGTTGCGCGTGAGACTTCATCGATTGCGCGAATTCCACAAGCGCCTCTGCGGCATCGAAAGAGCGGTCGAGAACGACATCTTCGACTTTTCCGCGCAGGATGGGATCGAGATCGTCGTAGACGCCGAGCATCCCCGCGTTGACGATGCCCATCGACAAACCGGCACGCGCAGCGTGATAGAGAAAAACCGTGTGGATCGCTTCACGCACCGTATCGTTGCCGCGAAAACTGAAGGAAACATTCGAAATGCCGCCTGAGGTTAGCGCGTACGGCAAATGAGAACGAATCCAGCGGCACGCTTCGATAAAATCGACAGCGTAGGTATTGTGCGCCTCGACGCCGGTTGCGATCGCAAAAACGTTCGGATCGAAGAGAACGTCTTCGGGAGGGAAATCGACCCCTTGGACCGGGTCGGTCAACAAGCGGTAAGCGCGCTCGCAGATTTCGATTTTGCGCGCGCGAGTGTCGGCTTGTCCACTTTCGTCGAAAGCCATGACGACGACGGCCGCGCCATAGCGACGCGCCATTTTTGCGTGGTGCAGGAAGACGGATTCGCCTTCTTTCATCGAAATCGAGTTGACGATGCCTTTCCCCTGGAGGCATTTGAGGCCGGCTTCGATGATTTCCCATTTTGAAGAGTCGATCATTACGGGCACGCGCGAAATATCCGGCTCGGAGGCGATCAGTTTGAGGAAATGCTCCATCGCCGCTTTTCCGTCGAGCATCGCGTCGTCCATGTTGATGTCGATGATCTGCGCGCCGCTTTCAACCTGTTGGCGCGCGACCGAA
This sequence comes from Accumulibacter sp., assembly GCA_031267455.1. Classification (GTDB taxonomy): domain Bacteria; phylum Pseudomonadota; class Gammaproteobacteria; order Burkholderiales; family Rhodocyclaceae; genus Propionivibrio. The sequence continues at coordinate 1,269 of JAIRZC010000107.1, forward strand.
ATCGCCTCATCGAAACGTTTTTCGCGGATCATTCGCGCGAAGATTTTCGAGCCCGCGACATTGGTACGTTCGCCGATGTTGACGAAAAGCGATTCGGGCCCGACGGAAAGCGGCTCCAGGCCGGAAAGCCGTAACTTCTTCGGAAGCGCTGGGACGACGCGCGGCGCGATTGAGGCGACTTTTCGCGCAATTGCGCCAATGTGCGCCGGTGTCGTTCCACAGCAACCGCCGACGATGTTGACGATCCCCTGTTTCGCCCATTCGCCGATTTCCTCGGAAAGTCGTTCAGGCGTTTCGTCGTAACCGCCAAAAGCGTTTGGCAGACCAGCGTTCGGGTGGGCCGAAACGAAGCAGTCGCAAACACGCGACAATTCTTCGACGAAGGGACGCAATTCCTTGGCGCCCAAAGCGCAATTGAACCCGAAAGAGAGCGCTTGGATGTGCCGGAGCGAATTCCAGAACGCTTCTGCCGTCTGTCCAGACAAGGTGCGTCCGGAGGCGTCGGTGATCGTCCCCGAAATCATCACCGGCCAGCGTCGGCTCTTTTCCTCGAAATAGTTTTCGATCGCGAACAGCGCAGCCTTGGCGTTGAGCGTGTCGAAAACCGTTTCGACGAGTAACAGGTCCGCGCCTCCTTCAGTCAGACCGCGAATCGCCTCGTCGTAGTTTTTTACGAGATCGTCGAACGAAATGTTGCGGCAGGCTGGGTCGTTGACGTCGGGAGAAATCGATGCCGTGCGCGAGGTTGGCCCGAGTACGCCCGCGACAAAGCGCGGTTTTCCCGGGTTTTTCACCGTGCAGGCATCGCACACCTCGCGCGCAAGGCGCGCGCCGGAGGTGTTGAGTTCATGGACGATGCCTTCCAGACGATAATCCGCTTGTGAAATCGAGTTCGCGTTGAAAGTGCAGGTCTCGATGATGTCCGCACCCGCATCCAAGTAGGCCGTGTGGATGCTCCGGATGATTTCCGGGCGGGTCAACAACAGAATGTCGTTATTGCCTCTCAGGTCGAGCGGGTGGGTGGCAAAGCGGTTGCCGCGATAATCCGTTTCCCGCAAGCCATGGGCCTGGATCATCGTTCCCATCGCGCCGTCGAGAACAAGCAGGCGTCGCCGCAGGAGATCGGAAATTTCGGCGGATCGGTCAGGTTGCATGCGAGTCCTCGGAGCTTCGGTTCATGTCTGGATCACCTTTATCGTTTCGGTTGCTTTGCTCGATGCCGGTGGATATCGAAAAAGCCGCTTCATGCGCCTGACGGTCTGCCCAATAGCTCGAACGCACCATTGGGGCACAGGCGGCGCCGGAAAAGCCCATTTTCCGCGCCTCCTCTTCGAACATCCGGAAAATGTCCGGCGCAACATAGCGGACGACGGGCAGGTGCTCTTTCGATGGCGCGAGATACTGGCCGATCGTCAGACGGTCAACACCGTGGGCACGCAGATCCCGCATGACTCCCAGGATTTCCGAGTCCGTCTCGCCAAGTCCAACCATGAGTCCCGATTTCGTCGGAACGTTGGGATGGCGCGCGCCGAAAGTTTTCAGAAGGTTCAGCGAATGCCGATAATCCGCACCGGGGCGCGCTTGTCGATAAAGCCGGGGAACCGTCTCGAGATTGTGGTTCAGCACATCGGGCAGTGCTTCGCCGAGAAGATCGATCGCCATCTCTACGCGTCCACGGAAATCCGGAACGAGCGTCTCGATCCGTGTTTCGGGCGATTTTCCGCGAACGGCACGGACGACGTCGACGAAGTGGCGCGCTCCACCATCGCGCAGATCGTCGCGGTCTACGCTCGTGATCACTACATAACGCAAGCCGAGGTGGGCTACGCTGTCCGCGAGGCATTCGGGTTCGTTCGGGTCCGGAGGCAGCGGGAAACCGTGACCGACGTCACAGAAAGGGCAACGCCGCGTACAGATATCACCCAGGATCATGAAGGCTGCCGTGCCACGCCCGAAGCATTCACCGATGTTCGGGCAGGCCGCTTCTTCACAGACGGTATGCAACTTGCGCTCGCGCAGCAGGGCCTTGACTTCACCGAAACGCGCTGCGCCAAGGCCCGCCTTGACCCGGATCCACGGCGGTTTCCTCAGGTATTCTTCCCGCGCTGCGATCTTGATCGGAATGCGCGCCAGCTTCTGCGCGCCTTTTTCCTTGACGCCGCGCGCACTCATCCGAAGTCTCGCTTCCCGATTTGCGCCAAGTGGTCGATCAAACGTTCCGTGAGCGCTTCAGCTGCCTGTGCCGTGTCGAGCGCGACACCATGATCTTTCGTCCGCGTGACCGCCATTCCGGGGAAACCGCAAGGATTGATCGCCGAAAACGGAGCGAGGTCCATCTCGACATTCAAGCTCAGTCCGTGGTAGCAACAACGTCTGCGCACACGCAGGCCGAGGGCGGCGATTTTGGCGAGTGCGCCGTTTTCTTCGATGTAGACGCCGGGCGCGCCTTCGATACGCTTGGCTGAAACTCCGTGCGCCGCCAAAAAATCGATGACCGACTGTTCGATGCGGCGAACAAGCTCATGTACGGATAATTTCCGCCGCGCCAAGTCGAGCATCAAGTAAACGACGGCCTGTCCCGGCGCATGGTAGGTGATCTGCCCGCCGCGGTCGCTGCGAATCAACGGGATACCGTTCTCGACGAACAAATCCTTGGGGTTCCCGGCTTGGCCCAGCGTATAGACCGGAGGATGCTCGCACAGCCATATCTCGTCGGGTGTTCCGGCGTCGCGTGTCGCCGTGTAGGCCAGCATTGACTGCCAGACTGAGTCGTAGGCAGCGCGCCCAAGCCGTCGAACATGGATTTGGTCGGTCAAAGCGCTATCCTGACACGCGGGTGCCGGGAGAGTTCGCGATAAAGACCATCGATCTGGGATTTCGAGAAGGCGTTGATCGTACATGTCAGGCTAAGGTATTTCCCGTTGCTCGACCGCCGGGTTTCCAGGGTCGAAGCGTCGTAGTCCGGCGCGTGTTTGATGACGATTTCGAGAATGCTCCGTGCCAGCGAAGCATCCGCTTCCCCCATGACCTTCACGGGGAAGGCGCACGGAAAAGACAGCGGGCCTTGGTTGTCCTCAAGCACCGGGATGCCTCATCACCTGCTCCTTGAATTCGCAGAACCAAGCGTGCATCCGGCGCGCGGACGGACCGGGTCGACCGATCCAGTCTTCTTTTCCGATTGGCTCATCGTCGAGCGTTGTAACCGGAAGTACCTCCTTGGACGACGAGGTGACCCAGATTTCGTCGGCGCCGCGCAACTCGGCTTCGCTGATCCGCCGCAGTTCGTAGGGCGTATTGTGCTTTTCGGCAAGCTCGAGCACGATGTCGCAGGTAATCCCCGGAAGGATCAAAGAATCCTTG
>JAIRZC010000120.1 GCA_031267455.1 Accumulibacter sp.
CGCCGCGCCGAAACTGACGGCACAGAACATCGCCTTCAACGAGGTCGCGCGCCAGGCGATTCTTTCCGACCCGAATTTTCATGGCGGGCATTACGCCGAATACGGCGTTGTGCCTTCGAGCGGACTGCGCCTCGCGCGGATGATCGGGCATATCACTTACCTCTCGGACAGCCAGATGGGTGACAAATTCGGCCGCCAGCTTTCGAAGGGCGAATACCAGTTCAGCTACGATGTTGATTTCGAGGTCGAATCGTATCTGCACCACCAAGGTAGCAAGTTCTCAGCCTTCTTCGACGCGAACACTTACTTGACGACGACCAAGGCGCTCGATTATTTCGACCCCGCCTACGACTTTCAAGGCGACCTTTCGGCCGCATTGGCAGTCGCTCGAGCAGATTTTCTGATCGTCAGCTTTACCACCGACTGGCGTTTTTCTCCAGCACGTTCGCGCGAGATCGTTTTTGCGCTGATGAAAAACCGCCAGCGCGTCTCTTACGCGAACATCGATTGCGACGCCGGTCACGATTCCTTTCTGCTTGCCGACCCGCACTATCATTCCGCGCTGCGCGCTTACCTCGAAAACATCCGCCTATGAACATTCACAAGCTTTCAAAACACGAGCGGGAACGTTTCGACTTCGCCACCATCGCCGAATGGATTCCGGCGGGCGAGCGCGTTCTCGACCTCGGTTGCGGGGATGGAAATCTTTTGCGCTACTTGAGCGAGACCAAGGGGGTCGAAGGTTACGGCGTCGAAATCGACCCGCGAAGTGTCCTCCAATGCATCCGCAACGGGATCAATGTCCTTCAGATCGATATCGAGGGCGGTCTGTCGGGTTTTGAAAACCTTTCCTTCGATCATGTGATCATTTCTCAGGCGCTCCAAGCGATGCACGCGACGACGCGCATCCTCGGTGAAATGCTGCGCGTAGCTGGTGAAGCCGTCGTGAGCTTTCCGAACTTCGCTTACCGGGCGAACCGCTTGGCCGTTGCAAAGGGACATATGCCGGTCTCGCCCGACCTACCCTACGAATGGTACGACACGCCGAATGTCCGTTTTTTCACGATCGTCGACTTCGAGGCGCTCTGCGCCCGGCTCGGAATCGAAATCCGCCGGCGGCTCGCTTTTGATGAGAACGGGCGGCACGTCGCCGACGACTCCAACCTGAACGGTAGTCTGGCTTTCTACCTCCTCGGCCGGAGACCGGAATGAGTTTTGGGCCGCCGCCGTGGCTACGTGCGCTGATAACGCGCAAAATGTTCATTTGTGTTTTCACTGGATTCAGTTCGGGGCTTCCACTTTATCTTCTGCTCAACTTGCTTCCCGCATGGCTGGCGACGGAGGGCATCAGCCTTTCCCGGATCGGCCTTCTCGCGCTGATCCAGCTTCCTTACACATGGAAATTCCTCTGGTCTCCACTGCTCGACCGCTTTGCGCCGCCAAGTTTCGGGCGCAGGCGGAGCTGGATGCTCCTGACGCAGGTCGGCCTTTTTCTGGCGATCGGATTTCTCGGAATGCAACCTCTTCCAGACATGCTCCCAGCGCCAAGTTTGAAAGACACCGTCGGATTTCTTCTTTATCCCCTCCTGCGTTTCGCGGAAGATGTCGCCTTTCTTTTCACGCACCCCATCAGTCACCTCGCCGCGCTCATCGCGCTCCTTTCAGCGACACAGGACATCGCGCTTGACGCTTACCGGCGCGAAACCCTCGATGAAAACGAGCTTGGCCTCGGCAGTTCGATTCATGTCAACGCTTACCGTCTCGCTGGACTCGTCCCCGGATCACTCTCGTTGGCTCTCACCAAATACCTGCCCTGGAGCGCGGTCTTCTGGATCACCGCAGCCTTCATGATTCCCGGCGCCATCCTCTCGCTCTGCGTCGCCGAACCGTCGGCTGGCCGCTTCCACCCGCGAACGCTACGCGATGCTCTCGTCCTTCCCTTCGCCGAATTCATCGGCCGCCGGGGATGGAAAGACGCCGGAATCGTCCTCGCCTTCATCTTCTTTTACAAGCTCGGCGACTCGCTCTGCACCGCGCTCGCGACGCCTTTTTATCTCGGCATGGGTTTTTCGCCGACCGATATAGCACTCGTCGCCAAGCACGCCGGGCTCTGGCCGTCGATCGCAGGCGGGATTCTCGGCGGACTCTGGATGCTGCATCTTGGGATCAACCGCGCGCTCTATTTGTTCGGGATCGTCCAGATCGTCTCGATCCTCGGGTTCGCGTGGCTTTCGCATCTTGGGCCGCAAACGGAAATCGGCTTTGCGCAGCATCTCGCACTCGCCGCCGTCATCGGCTTCGAAGCGCTCGGCGTCGGACTTGGAACCGCCGCCTTCGTTGCCTTCATCTCGCGCGCGACCCATCCTGCCTATACCGCGACGCAATTCGCGCTCTTCTCCAGCCTGGCCGCTGTCCCGCGCACCTTCATCAACGCGTCGGCCGGGATGATTGTCGAACGCATGGGCTGGTTCCATTTCTTTCTTTTATGCGCATTGCTTGCGATTCCTGGAATGCTTCTCCTGCCGCGCGTCGCGCCCTGGAACGGGAAAGCCTGAACCATGCCCGCGATAAATCCGACTCTTGGAAATCCCTTCAGCCAAAAACTGATGGATGCCGCGAAAGAACTTTCGAGCGGCGTCGCCGCGCTGCGTTTTTCCACCCCGATAACACATGTTTACAACCCACTGGACTATGCGTGGGCGCCGCACGAAATCTATCTGCGTCGTTTTGGAAATTCTCCAAAAAAAGTCGTATTTCTCGGGATGAACCCCGGCCCTTTCGGGATGGCGCAATGCGGCATCCCCTTCGGCGAAATTGCCGCTGTGCGCGACTGGATGGGCATTTTCGCGCCGGTTTCAAAACCCGAAAACGAAAACCCGAAACAACCGGTCAAAGGCTTCGAATGCCCACGCAGTGAAGTCAGCGGGCACAGGCTTTGGGAGCTTTTCAAGGAACGCTTCGGAACGGCAAATGCTTTTTTCTCCGACCATTTCGTTGCCAATTACTGTCCGCTGGCTTTCT
>JAIRZC010000143.1 GCA_031267455.1 Accumulibacter sp.
AGCCGCGACGCGTCAAGCGGCACTTTGCCGTTCCGTTTCCAAAACGCCCGCTGCGCTGGAGTGTCCGACCGGTGCCCCGTTCACCCTATGACACGCCACGCGGCCTTCACCTTACCCGCGCGAACGGAAAAGAGCGCAATTCATACGACTCGGGTGACTCCAGCAATTTAGAACGTCGGCCGCTCTCGCAGACGTCATTTCGAGTTCGATGAATCGCATTTTCAGTTCCGCCCGACCGTAGCGAGCCACAAGCCGGCGCAGACGAAGACACTGCCGAAAAACCGGTTCTGCCACCGTAGCGCGCGTTCGTCGCTCAACCAGCGGCCCATCCGCGCCGCAAGCAAGGCATAACTCGACATCACGATCACATCGACACTGCACATCGTCAACGCGATGATCAAGAACTGCGGCGTCTGCGCGCGAACAGGATCGACGAATTGCGGCACCAGCGCGGCCATGAAGAGGATTGCCTTGGGGTTGCCCAAGTTGACGAAAACCCCCTGAAAGAAGAGTCCGCGCCGCGCCACAAGAGCATCTTCATCGACTTTTCGCGGCGCCTCGCGCCATTTCCGGACACCGAGCCAGATCAAATAGGCGGAACCCGCAAAACGGATGAGATTGAAAGCCGATGTCGAGGCCGACAAAAGCGCGCCGAGACCCGCCGCGACGACTAAAAGCTGGCAGAGCAGCGCGCACTGAAGCCCCGCGATCGCGCGCAGAGCCGGAACGAAGCCATGGCGCATCCCGGCGCTCATCGAAACTGCGGCGCCGGGCCCGGGCGAAATCGCGATGAGGATGGACGCGACGAGAAACCCGAGCCAGACGGACAAGGCCATGAGTTCAGCGGCGTTTCAACTGCGTCAAATCGCGCACCGCGCCGCGCGAGGCGGATGTCGCCATCAGCCCGTAGGCTTGGAGCGCGCGCGAAACGACGCGGTTGCGATCGACCGGTTTCCAGGCTTGATCGCCCCTGGCTTCCATCGCGGCGCGGCGCTTGGCAAGCGTCTCGTCGGAGACCGCGAGGTGTATTCGGCGGTTCGGAATGTCAAATTCTATTGTGTCGCCTTCCTCAATCAGGCCAATCGCTCCACCCTCGGCGGCTTCTGGCGAGACGTGGCCGATCGAGAGTCCGGAAGTCGCCCCCGAAAAGCGCCCATCGGTCAGCAGCGCGCACGCCTTCCCGAGGCCGCGCGACTTTAGGTACGAGGTCGGATAGAGCATTTCCTGAAATCCGGGGCCGCCTTTCGGTCCTTCGTAGCGGATCACGACGACATCATCGGCAACGACTTCGCCGGCGAGAATTCCCTTCACAGCGGCATCCTGGCTTTCGTATATCCGCGCCTTACCCGAAAACCTCCAGATGCTTTCGTCGACCCCGGCAGTCTTGACGATGCCGCCGTCCTGCGCAATATTACCGTAAAGGACGGCCAAGCCACCTTCCTTCGTATAAGCGTGCTCGACATCGCGGATACAACCGCCCTCACGATCGAGGTCGAGTTCCGCATGGCGTTTGTTCTGCGAAAACGGTTCTTCGGCATGAACTCCGCCGGGTGCGGAAAGATAGAACTCGCGGAGTGTCCCATCGTCCGGGCGTCTCCGGATGTCCCATGCGTCAATGGCTTCCCCGATCGTTGGCGCATGGATCGTTTTCGTCCCGCGGCCGATCAAGCCCTTGCGGTCGAGTTCGCCGAGAATACCGAAGATACCCCCCGCGCGGTGCACGTCCTCGATATGATACTTGTTTGTCGACGGCGAAACTTTGCTCAGGCATGGAACCTTGCGTGAAATGCGGTCGATGTCGTCGAGCGTGAAGGCGATCCCGCCTTCCTCGGCGGCAGCCAGAAGGTGCAGGACGGTATTTGTCGAGCCGCCCATCGCCACGTCGAGCGTCATCGCGTTTTCAAACGCTTCAGCGCATGCGATACTGCGGGGCAGGATGCTTTCGTCGTTCTGCTCGTAATAGCGGCGGCACAATTCGACGATCAGGCTCCCTGCCTCGAGAAAAAGCTCCTTGCGGTCGGCATGAGTCGCAAGAACGGTCCCGTTGCCCGGAAGCGCGAGACCGAGCGCCTCGATCAGGCAGTTCATCGAATTGGCGGTGAAGATACCCGAGCACGAGCCGCAGGTCGGGCAGGCTTCGCGCTCGATGATTTCGACGTCCGCGTCTGGAACCCTCTTGTCGGCCGCCTTGATCATTGCTTCGACGAGGTCGAGCTTGACAGTTTCGCCGCGCAATTTGGCCTTCCCAGCTTCCATCGGACCGCCGGAAACGAAGACCGTCGGGATATTGAGCCGCAGGGAAGCCATTAGCATTCCCGGTGTGATTTTGTCGCAGTTTGAAATGCAGACCATCGCGTCCGCGCAATGCGCATTGACCATGTATTCGACCGAATCGGCGACGAGTTCGCGCGACGGTAGCGAGTAGAGCATGCCGTCATGCCCCATCGCAATTCCGTCGTCGATCGCGATTGTGTCGAATTCCTTCGCGACGCCACCGGCTTCCTCGATCTTGCGCGCGACCATCTGACCGAGGTCTTTCAGATGCATGTGCCCCGGCAGAAACTGAGTGAATGAATTGACGACCGCGATGATCGGTTTGCCGAAATCACCGTCTTTCATTCCAGTCGCACGCCAGAGCGAGCGGGCGCCGGCCATGTTGCGCCCATGGGTCGAGGTGCGGGAACGGTATTCGGGCATGACAGATCTCCTTCGAAAAACGATCGGAAAAAGGAGTCATTTTACCGAAGAAAAACGGCGGAGGAGCAGATGAAAACAGGGAAGTCTCCCCACTTCGCAGTAATTTCCGACGCGAAACGCAGATATTGAGAACCATTGTCGACAAGAAAGGAAATTCGTCCCGAACATTGCTCTTTCACACCGGTCGCAACGGGTCTGTGGTTACAATACACGTGTCGGAACCCCTT
>JAIRZC010000116.1 GCA_031267455.1 Accumulibacter sp.
TCGCTCTCGCCCGGCCAGGCGCACGATGCGCCCGGTTTTCCGTTCCTCAATGTACAGTGAGCATTCGCGGGCGCCGCGCCCGATGTCGGCAAAGATGAGGTATGCGGGCTTGCGGGGAGTACAGGCAGTCGTCCTGCGGCAGCAGGATGTATTTGCGGAACTCTGTTGTTGTGGCGCTTTCGTGGAATACCTGTCTCATAAATCATCCCTCCGTAAATGCTTGTGGATTACACTGGCGCTCTTTGAGACCAAACATCCAGGAGCCTGTCGAGCTTGGCCAAAGCGGCCACAAAAACGGGAAGACGTCGGTCGGCATCCTGTTTCGCCCCTGTAGAAGGTTTATCCGACCAAAGTCTTCAGACTCGCTCAATATCTCATTTTTGCATAATCCTTTCAGAACATGGGTGAATCGAATTTGAAGAAGCGCTATCTGGCCGCCGTCGTCCTCGCCGAATTCGATTCGCCGATCGATGCGCTCATCAGTCTCCATGTTCCCACCGATGAGGCGCGTGATGTCGTCAACGCGTCCTGGCGCGCCGACCCGGCGGACTGTTTTGTCTGCTCGATCGACGGCGGGCGCGGCGTCGCCGCGATTCGGACACCGGAAGGCCGCTGGGCCGCGTGCCATGTTTTTTCGGGGAGTCCGTGCGCGACACGCGCCGAAGCGGAACGCCGCCTGAAAAAACCCGTCAGGAGGGGACGGCGCGGGATCGTCGGAGTCCTCTGAATCCGGAGGGTCGATCGCTCTCCCGCGCGTTTCGGATCGAAATCCTCGTCAAGAGATATCCGCTTGACCGGTATAATCCCGAAAATCGCGGTTTCCGCCGATTTCTTGTAATGAGGCCATGTAATGGCAGGTTTTCTCTGTTTTTCCACCGCTTCCGCGCAACGCAAGGCTGCTATGCGCCTGAAAGCGCCGCCGCGATTTCCCGGATAATTTCATACGCGATCGATTCCTTTACCCGCCAATGCACGACTTCCTCGACAAACTCAACCCCGAACAACGCGCCGCCGTGACGTTGCCCGCGCGGCACGCGCTGATTCTCGCCGGAGCGGGAAGCGGCAAGACGCGCGTCCTGACGACCCGCATCGCGTGGCTGATCGCCACAGGGAAGGCGTCTCCGAGCGAAATCATGGCCGTCACTTTTACCAACAAGGCCGCAAAAGAAATGCTCTTGCGCCTCACGGCGATGCTTCCGATCAACGCGCGCGGAATGTGGATCGGCACCTTCCACGGCCTGTGCAACCGCTTTTTACGCGCCCACCACCGCGAGGCGGAACTTCCGCTGTCTTTCCAGATTCTCGATTCCTCCGACCAGATCTCGGCAATCAAGCGTTTACTGAAAAACCTGAATCTCGACGATGAGAAATTCCCGCCGCGCGAAATCGCCCATTTCATCAATGCGCACAAGGAACAGGGCCTTCGCGCGGCAAACGCCGAAGCCTACGACGAGCACACGAAAAAGCGCGTCGCGGTTTTTGCCGAATACGACACGCAATGCCAGCGCGAAGGCGTCGTCGATTTTGCCGAGCTCCTGCTGCGAACCTTTGAACTTTTGCGTCGCAACGAGCCGCTGCGAAAGCACTATCAGGCGCGTTTTCGCCACATTCTCGTCGATGAGTTCCAGGATACGAACCGGCTGCAGTACGCCTGGCTGAAACTACTGGCCGGGGCGTGGCAAAAAGCGCCGGAAGCGTTTCCCGATCCTGGCGCGCAAATACCGGAAAACGAGGACGCGGAGACATCCGCCCGCCTTTTCGCCGTCGGCGACGACGATCAGTCGATTTACGCCTTTCGTGGCGCCGATGTCGGCAATATGCGCGACCTGGAACGCGAATTCGGTATCAAAAACGTGATCCGCCTCGAGCAGAACTACCGTTCATTCGGGAACATCCTCGATGCCGCGAACGCCTTGATCAAGAATAACCGGAACCGACTCGGCAAGAATCTCTGGACGGATTCCGGCGCGGGCGAGCGCATTTCCGTATTCGAGTGCCTCACTGACCTGGACGAGGCGCGCCGCGTCGTCGATGAAGCGCGAGAGCGCATTCGCGCGGGCGTTCCACCCACGCAGATCGCGCTTCTTTACCGCTCCAACGCGCAATCGCGCGCGCTCGAACATCAACTGTTTTCAAACGGCATTTCTTACCGTGTCTATGGCGGCCAGCGTTTTTTCGACCGCCAGGAAATCCGGAACGCGCTCGCCTACCTGCGGCTTCTCGCAAATCCGGACGACGATAGCGCGTTCGCGCGCGTCGTCAACTTTCCGACCCGCGGAATCGGCGGAAAAAGCCTCGAGGCGCTCGGGGAAAACGCGCGCGTCACCCATTCGAGCCTTTATAACGCGGCGGCCGGACTTGCCGGGAAAGCGAGCGCCGCCGTCGGAAATTTCATCCGCCTGGTCGAGGCGCTTCGCGCCGAAACACAGGGTCTCGCGCTGCCCGAGATCGTCGAGCGCATGCTCGATAAAAGCGGACTGCGCCAACATTACTTCAAGGAAAAGGAAGGCCGCGACCGGCTCGAAAACCTTAACGAACTCGTCAGCGCCGCCGCCAGCTTCCTTGAGGAAAGGGAAAACCACCCGGAAGAAACAAGCGGCGCCGAACCGCCGGATACCGACGCGCTCGCGGCTTTCCTCGCTTATGCCTCGCTGGAATCCGGCGAGCACCAGGCGGGCGAAAAAGAAGACGCCGTGCAGTTAATGACCGTGCATTCCGCGAAAGGTTTGGAGTTCGACGAGGTTTTCATCACCGGCCTCGAAGAGGGGCTTTTCCCGCACGAGAACGCGATGGGAGACCGCGACGGACGCGAAGAGGAACGCCGCCTGATGTATGTGGCGATCACCCGCGCGCGAAAAAGACTGCACCTCTCGTACGCGCGCGCGCGGATGCTGCACGGCCAGACGCGCTACTGCCTTTCGTCATCCTTTTTCGATGAAATCCCCGAAAACCTGCTGGAAAAACGCGCATCCTCCGCGCCGCAAACTTCTTTCTTACCTTCCGCGCGCCGAAACTTCACAAGCGCCGCGATGAGTATTTCCGACGCGTTCCGGAACCGGAAGAACGGAGCGGAATCCCTTGGACAAGCTTCTTCTCTGGCTCGAAGCGACACCTTCGGGGGATTCCGGATCGGCCAGAGCGTCGCGCACGCCAAATTCGGCCAGGGCGTCATCGTCTCGGCGGAGGGCTATGGGAACGACGCCCGCGTCCAAGTCGAGTTCGGCCGCGCCGGGACGAAGTGGCTGTCGCTCGTCCACGCCAAACTGACGCCCGCATGAACAAGGCGCCGCCGGCACGTTCTGTCCCGCTCATCGACCGTCCGCGATGAAATCCTTTCTGATCGCCAACCCGAAAGGCGGTTCCGGAAAATCGACGCTCGCGGTCAACCTCGCGGCTTACTTCGCCTCGCGCGGGCACGCCGTGATGTTGGGCGACGCCGACCGCCAGCAATCGTCGCGCGATTGGCTGGAACTCCGTTCGCCGTTGCTTCCGAAAATCCACGCGGCCGTCATCGGGAAGGACGCGCGGATACGCGCGCCGGAGGGGACGACGCGCGTCGTTCTCGATACGCCCGCGGGCTTGCGCGGCAAGGCGCTCGAAAACATCCTGAAGCGCGTCGATCGCGTCGTCGTCCCGGTACAGCCCTCGACGTTCGATATTCTCGCGACGCGCGGCTTCATCGAAACCTTGATGCAAGAAAGAGCCGTCCGAAAGGAAAAAGTATTTATCGCCGTTATCGGAATGCGCGTCGACTCCCGGACGCGCGCGGCCGCCGAACTCGAACGTTTTCTCGAATCCTGCGGCCTGCCGGTCCTCGCGTATTTGAGGGATGCGCAGCTTTATGTGCAGACCGTGGCCAATGGAATGGCGATTTTCGATCTTTCGCTCTCGCGCGCCGAAAAAGACCTCGAGCAATGGGCGCCTCTCCTTGCCTGGGTAGAATCCTGAACGCCTGGTCGATGTAAAACGTGATTGAAAACCCGCGCTTATCCGCCTAGAATGTCCCCTTCAGGGACGAATAAATAATATGGCATGCAAAAGAATCACTATCAGACCCTCGGCCTGAAAGACGGCGCTACGCGTGAAGAGGTCGAAGCCTCGCATGACAAGGCGCTCCGACGCTTCATTCTGTCCCACAAGGAAGGGCGCCCGCTTCCCAGGGACGACTTCGACGTGATGGAAGAAGCCTACGCCGCGCTCGGCGATCCCGAAAGAAAAGTGCGTATGACCGGGAATTTTTTTACCCGTTCAGGATATCCCCTTCATGGACGGGTAAGTGACAAGGCATGCAAAAGAATCACTACAAGACCCTCGGCCTGAAAGACGGCGCTACGCGTGAAGAGGTCGAAGCCTCGCATGACAAGGCCCTCCGACGCTTTATTCTGCGCCACAAGGAAGGGCGTCCGCTTCCCAAGGAAGACTTCGACGCGATGGAAGAAGCCTGCGCCGCGCTCCGCGATCCCGAAAGAAAAGCGGTGTATGACCGGGAACTCTTCGGCGCATCGCCGTTTTCCGCGCGGGAATCCTTTCCGAGCGCGATCGTTCCGGATGAGCCAAGACTCGAGGATGCCGTCGCCCCAAGCCCGGCATTGGCGGAATCCGGGGAAAAGCACTCGCGCGAGCCGGTTCAATATCATTTTGAATTCACCGGATCGGGTTCCGAATATTTCCGCATCTGGATCGTCAACTTTTGTCTGAGCGTCCTCACCCTGGGGATTTATTCGGCGTGGGCCAAAGTACGGCGCGAGCAATACTTCCACCGCAACACGCTTCTCGACGGCAGCGGTTTCGATTACCACGGAAATCCGACCGCCATCCTCAAGGGCCGTATCATCGCCTACAGCCTGTTTTTCGCGCTCAGCGCGATAGAGCGCTTTCAGCCTTCCTTCTACCTGTTCGCGCTGATCGCGATTTCCCCGATCGTTCCCTGGCTGCTCGAGCGTTCTTTGGCTTTTCGCGCGCGCAACACATCCTACCGGGGGCTGCGTTTCAATTTCCACGCCACGTATCTGGAATGCCTGACCACCTTCCTGCCCTATCTTTTGCTTTTCATCGCCACCGTTCTTTTCCTGGAGCAGATATCCGGCCCCGGAAAACTCGCGGCCCGTGACAAATCGACGATGTTGATGATGGTCTGGGTTCCGATATCGATCTACGCCCTGAGCTTCCCCGCATTGATCCGCAGCCTCAAGCGTTTCCAGATCAACAATCTTTCATACGGTCGGGCGCGTTTCCATTGTGAGGCGGGACTGGGCACTTTTTACAAGATATTTTTTCGGACCGCGCTGATCGCATTGGCCTTTCTCATTCTTGCCCTTCTCTCTTCTCCCTTCGTCTACACCTTCGTCGTTCTGCTTAAATCGGCCATAATTCCCATGATTCTTCTGACTCTCCTGTTTCAGGCCGCGATCGCCTCGTATTTCCAGTCACGCACCACAAACCACCTATGGGATAACACCCGCCTGGAACGCAACCCGTTTACCAGCAGCCAGACATTCAGAGAACTGTTCGCGATCACCCTGACCAACTGGCTCTTCACCATTTTTACAGCGGGGCTTTACTGGCCGTGGAGCAGGGTAAGACTCGCCGCGTACCGCGCATCGCGCACGACGCTGATGGCATCGAGCCTGGACAACTTCGTCGGCAGACCGGTCGGGGGACAAAATGCCATCGGCGAAGAAGTCATGGATGCCTTCGACTTCGACATCGCGCTCTGAAAATGGAGGCATCCTACTTCGACGGCCGAAGTTCCCGGCGTCACCCCGCCGACCTGGAGCCCCTTCCCGACACCCTGCGGCTCAGCCTTTCCACGGGGAAACGGAGCATCCCGTTTTCGCATATCCAAATTTCCGAACCGCAGGGGAACGCTCCGCGCACCCTGCGCTTTCCCGACGGGAGTTATTGCGAAATTCCTCAAGGCCCGGCGCTGCGAGAATTGCTGGAAACGATCGGGCACCGTGAATCCGTCGTCGTTCGTCTGCAAAATCGCTGGCGATGGGCCGTTTTCGCTCTCGCGTGCGTTTTTTTGGCGCTTTGCGCGACGTATCGCTGGGGCCTGCCCTGGTGCGCGAAAACGGCCGCGCCCTATATCCCCATTTCGCTCATGGATAAAATTTCGTCGGATCTTCTCGACAGCCTCGACGATATGCTGTTCAAGCCCTCGGGCCTGAGCGTCGAACGCCAAAGAGAAATCACCCGGGGGTTTCGGAAGCTGGTAGCCGCCGATCCGGAGCTTTTGCCTGACCAGCATCATTTGCGCCTGTATTTCCGAAACGCTCCAGAATTGGGCCCCAACGCATTCACCCTGCCCGGCGGCCAAATCGTCCTGCTCGACAAATTCGTCAACCTGCCCATCGGCGACGGTGAAATCCTCGCGGTTCTCGCTCATGAGGTCGGTCACTTTCGAAAGCGTCACGGCATCCAGAGGATGATCCAGTCTTCGGTGGTCGGTTTTATCGCGGCGGCTTATTTCGGCGATGTTTCCGTGCTGGTCCCCGGTCTTTACGCCGTGCTGCTCAACAGTAATTATTCCCGCGAGATGGAACGCGAAGCCGACGATTACGCGGTCGTCTCGTTGCGCAGCCAGGGAATGGCGCCTTCGCTTTTGGCGAATGCGCTGGAAAAACTGGAGGAATCCCACCGGCCCGACCGGAACAAGCCCCCTGGAAAAACGTCCGGCAGGCGCCGGAACGACAATTGGTTCTCTTCGCATCCCGGCACCGATGAGCGCATCCAACGCAGCCGGCAGGCCGACACGAATCCCGGCGGGGGAAATCCATCCCGTTGATTTTCCCTGGACGCGCGGCGCGCTCCCGAACGCGCAAGAGACTCCGGGAATCCGCGTTCCTGCTTCACCCGGAAACCTCCCACGCGCATCGGACGTCCTCCTGGTAAAACGCTCGTTCCCTCGATTCGGGGTAAACTGCCGGTTTTTCCAAAGCCGCTTTTCCGGCAAATTTTCAAGTATGGAAGCATGAACGAATCTCTCGATCTCTTTGACGACGCGCCGCCTCCTCAGGAAGAAGAGGCTTCGGACAGTATCCTCCTGCACGAATCGGCCGCGCGCGACTATCTCGAATACGCGATCGCCGTCGTCAAGGGGCGCGCGCTTCCGGATGTCCGCGACGGGCAAAAACCCGTACAGCGCCGCGTGCTTTACGCGATGCGCGAACTCGGCCTCACGGCGGGCGCAAAACCCGTGAAATCCGCGCGCGTCGTCGGCGACGTCATCGGGAAATTCCACCCCCACGGCGACGTGTCGGCCTACGACGCGATGGTACGGATAGCGCAGGATTTTTCCCTGCGCTATCCGCTTGTCGATGGCCAGGGAAATTTCGGCTCGCGGGACGGCGACAGCGCGGCGGCGATGCGCTATACCGAGGCGCGTCTGATGCCGATCGCCGAACTTTTGCTCGGTGAAATCGACGAAGGCGCCGTCGATTTTCAGTCCAATTACGATGGCGCGTTCAACGAGCCGGTTTTTCTTCCCGCGCGCCTGCCCTTTTCGCTCCTGAACGGCGCGTCGGGAATCGCCGTCGGCATGGCGACCGAAATCCCGCCGCATAACCTCGGCGAAGTCGCGCGCGCCGCCGTAGCGTTGATCGAAAATCCCCGCGTCTCCTCCGAAGAATTGCTCCGTTTCATTCCCGGCCCGGATTACCCCGGAGGCGGGCAGATCATTTCGGCCGCGGCCGAAATCGCCGCCGCCTACGAAACCGGGCGCGGCAGCCTGCGCGTCCGCGCGCGCTACCTCTTTGAGGAAATGGCGCGCGGCGCCTGGCAACTCGTCGTCAGCGCGCTACCGCCAGGAGTCTCGACCGCGCGCGTCCTTTCTGAGATCGGCGCGATCTTGAATCCCCAGCCTCGCTCCGGGAAAAAAAGCGTCGAGCAGCCCGCCGCGCAACTAAAAGCGCTTTTTATCTCGCAGGTCGAGCGCGCCCGAGACGAGTCCGACAAAGATGAAGATGTGCGCATCGTTTTCGAACCGCTCAACTCGCGGATCGACCGCGACGAATTCGCCGCCCTGCTGCTCGCGCACACGAGCCTGGAAATCAACGTGCCGATCAACCTCGTCGCCGTCGGAATCGACGGCCGCCCCTGCCAGAAAACGTTGCGCGAAATGCTCGACGAGTGGTGCCGCTTCCGGATGGGAACGGTGCGCCGCCGCAGCGCGTACCGTCTCGCGCGCGTCGAGGATCGCATCCACATCGATGAAGGCCGCCACATCGTCTTCTTGAACATCGACGAAGTCATTCGCATCATTCGCGCCTCGGACGATCCCAAACCGCGCCTGATCGAGCGCTTCGGGCTTTCCGCGCGCCAGGCCGACGACATCCTCGAAATCCGCCTGCGCCAGTTGGCGCGTCTCGAAGGGTTCCGGATCGAACAAGAACTCCAGAAGCTGCGCGCCGAAAAGGCCGAACTCGAAAAACTCCTCGCGAGCGATCCACGGCTGCGCCGGCTCGTCGTACGCGAAATCGAATCCGATGCGGCCCAATACGGTGACGCGCGCCGAACGCTCATCGAGCCCGCGTCGACCATCACGCGCCAGGGGACCGCGACGGTCACGGACGAACCGGTGACGCTGATCGTCTCCGCCAAGGGCTGGGCGCGAGCGCGACAGGGGCACGGGATCAAGCTTTCCAACATCGCGTACAAGGACGGCGACTCACCGGGTTCGGCTTGGGAGTGCCGCTCGATCGACGCGCTCGTGATCCTCTCGACCGAGGGACGCGCCTTTACCGTTCCGAGTGCCGCGCTGCCCGACGGCCGGGGGATGGGCGCGCCATTGGCGTCTTTCATCGATCTTGGCGGCGGAAAAATCGCGCATGTCCTTGCCGGGAGACCCGAGGACGAATGGCTGGTCGCCAAATCTTCCGGCTACGGATTCATCTGCGCTTTCGGCGACTTGCTCTCGCGTCAAAAAAGCGGAAAAACCTTTCTTGCAATGGAGGACGGCGCTTTTATCCTGCCGCCTTCGCGCGTCGGCGGGAAAGACCACGTCGCCGCGCTTTCCGGCGACGGTCGCTTGCTCGTCTTTCCGCTCGACCAGATGAAACGGCTTTCCGGCGGAAAGGGTGTGCGGATCATCGGCTTGAAAGAGGGTGAAACACTCGCGTCGGCCCTTGCCGTCAAGGGGGAATCGGTGCGCATTCGCGGAAGCTTTCGCAACCGGTCGAAAGAAACATCGTCCGGGACCAGGCACATTGGGCCGCGCGCACGCCGGGGCGCGACAATCGGCCCGATCGCAGACCCGGAAATCGCGGAAAAAGACGAGTAGAAAACGCGCGCGATCATCCGGAACAAACGGAATTACTCGCGGCTTTTGAATTCGGGAAGCATTACCTTCAAGTACATGCCGAGTAATCGCAGACAAAAAGCAACGCCCATTCCGATCCAACCCGCCGCGACGTGCCCGACACCGAGCACTTCCTGGAAGACGATGAAGGCGACCGCGCCGAAAAACGATGCGGCGGCGTAGAGATAGCCCGGCAGGAAGACCAGCGGAACCATATTGCAGAAAATGTCGCGGACGACACCGCCGAAAGCCGCCGTCACGACGCCCATCATGACGGCGACAAACCAGGAGACACGCATGTCGAGCGCCGCCTGCGCGCCGACGACGGTAAAAATCGCGAGTCCGATCGCGTCGGGAATCACGAAAAGTCTCGCTGGAAGATAAACGGCGCGCGCGACGAAAAAGGTCAGGAAGGCGGCGAAAAACGCGGTGTAGAGGTAGGACGGATCGACGACCCAGAAGATCGGGCGGCTGAGCAGGAGGTCGCGCGCCGTCCCGCCGCCCAGCGCCGTCGCGAGCGCGACGACCGTCACGCCGACGATGTCCATTCGGCGCGCGCCGGATTCGAGCGTCCCCGAAACGGCGCTGACCGCGACCGCCGCAATCCCGGCCCAGTACATGAAGTCGCTCAGATTCGGGAAATTCAGCTCCGACAAATGAAAAAGCTCCTTGTCAAAATTGCCCTCCGTCCAGGGCGCGCCATCGAGTCATTGCAACGAAACGAGACGAAATCGACGCTGCCTTGGCGATATCTGGATGAACGACGTGATGCAATCGCCGCTGAACGCGCTGCCCACGTCACCCCCTGTGTCGATCAGCCAGAAGGAAACACGCGTGACGATGATCAACTACAGGGATTCCATGACCCTTCTCGAAGAATACACGAAGAACCGGTCCGAGGAAATCCAGAACGTCTGCCAGATGGATGTGGAACCTCGCCTGCCCAGGGATGGCGAAGTCGGGCGGGCTATTTCGAGAAGCTCCTTCGTATCCGTTCATGCAGGCAACCCACCGGACGACACAGGAAATCGCCGGCTCGAACCTGAAGCATATTTAGCAAGAGGTACTCACTCGGAATCGATGTTTCCAAAGCCAAACTCGACGGCTCTGTGTTGCTTGAACCGGAGACACTCAAACGCAAAACCAAAGTCGTTGCCAACTCGCGCGCGGGCATCGATGCGCTTCTGATGTGGTGTCGCAAGCAGG
>JAIRZC010000160.1 GCA_031267455.1 Accumulibacter sp.
CCAGTTGCTTCCTCGCATGTTCATCAAGGAAATTTGCGGCCCCTGGATCATGCATCCGTTCTGGCGAAAATCTTTCGTCATCCTCGATCCGAAAGACATCGAGGCCTTGCGCGCCAGTAGCATCGATGAGGTTTGGATCGACACGGAAAAGGGCAGGGACATCTCCTCCGAGGGAGCCTCGCTTGGCGAGGCGATTTTGGAAATCGAGGTGAAAAACCGTATCGCCGACGACGAAGAAAAAGCGCTGGTATCAGCGCCGATCGGCATCGAATTCGAACGTGCAGCCGAAATATACTCTCGCTCGAAAATCGCCGTTGCGTCGATGTTCAGTGAAGCGCGCATGGGAGAATCGATCAATACCGAAGGCGCCGAAAAGGTGGTCGACGAAATTTCCGATTCCATCGCGCGAAATCCGCACGCGCTGATCAGCCTCGCGCGAATCAAAACGGCGGACAACTATACCTATATGCACTCAATTGCCGTCAGCGCCTTGATGATCGCCCTTGCGAAACAGCTGGGAATGAACATGGACGAAACGCAACGCCTCGGCATCGCGGGACTGTTGCACGACCTTGGCAAGGCGATGACGCCGAGGGACATTCTCAACAAGCCCGGAAAACTTACCGCGAAAGAGTTTGCGACACTCCAGAGACACCCGGAAGACGGCCATCGGCTATTGCTCGACAATTGCCTTGACGATGATATCGTCCTTGGAGTCGCGCTCCACCACCACGAAAAAATCGAGGGATCGGGCTACCCGAAAGGACTCCGGGGGAAAGACATTTCGGTATTCACGCGAATGGGCGCCATCTGTGATGTTTATGACGCGATTACATCCAATCGCCCGTACAAAACTGGTTGGGACCCAGCCGAATCCTTGCACAAGATGGCAAAGTGGTCCAAAGGTCACCTCGATCAAAAACTGCTGGAAGCTTTCGTAAAAAGCCTCGGAATTTATCCGGTCGGTTCGCTCGTCCGGCTCAAGCTCGGAGGGATCGCCGTCGTCATCGACCAGGTCGAAGACACCCTTTTGGCGCCGCGCGTCAAGGTATTTTACTCAACGAAAAGCCGCCAACGCATCGGCCCGGAAGTCATCGATCTTTCCAGCGCAAGTTGTCCCGATGAGATCGTCTCGCGCGAAGACCCGGCGCGGTGGAATTTCCCCAACCTCAACGAGTTGTGGGTCGATCAGACGGCCTGATCACCGCAGACGCCCATCTCGCGCAGGCAGTTTTCATTATCCGTTTCGACCCGCCGCGATACCTCTTCACCCAAGCGTACCGCCTAAGCAGGCACCGCCGTTGCGCGAGGCGATGCGGCTGATGCGGGGGCAGCTTTTTTTGGGTTGCAGAGGCAATGGCGAACCAGCGGCCAACACTCTGTTCCCGGGCCTCGCGATATTGCGGTTTCGTGAGCGCTAGAGTGTTTTCGACGAAATAATGGCATAGTCAGTCGGAAAGCACTCTCGGGATCGAAGCCTCACAATGCCTTCCGACTGATCCGTATCAAAAGTGGTAGGCCGATTCTCCATGCGAAGCGATGTCGAGACCTTCGCGTTCCTCTTCTTCGGGAACGCGTAAACCGATCACGATATCGACGACCTTATAGGACAAAAAGGAAACGACACTTGACCAAACGATGGCGGTCAACACCCCCCAAGTCTGACTGAGCATTTGCGCGACCATGTCGTACTCGCCGACGCTTTCGGTGACGTAGTCGTAGACTCCCGATCCGCCGAGCGCGGGCGAACAGAAAATTCCGGTCAAAAAAGAGCCAAGGATCCCACCAACACCATGGACGCCGAAGACATCGAGCGAATCGTCCACATTCAGCAAGCGTTTGAGACCACTGACACCCCACAAGCAGACAATACCCGCCAAAAGGCCAGTGGAAATCGCACCGCCGATACCGACAAAGCCTGCGCCCGGCGTGATCGCAACGAGTCCGGCGACGGCGCCCGACGCCGCGCCGAGCATTGAAGGTTTGCTTTTGAGCATCCATTCGGCAAACATCCACGAAAGCGTCGCGCAGGCAGTCGCCACCGAGGTATTGAGCATCGCGATGGCCGCGCCACCGTTGGCTTCCAGCGCGGAACCCGCGTTGAAACCGAACCAGCCGAACCACAGCAGCGAAGCGCCGACCATCGTCAGGCTCAGACTGTGCGGCGCCATCGACTCGCGCTTATAGCCGAGGCGCTTGCCGATCAGATAAGCGCCGATCAATCCGGCGACCGCCGCGTTGATGTGAACGACGGTTCCGCCCGCGAAATCGAGCGCGCCTTTTTGAAATAAAAAACCCGCCGCTTTATTCGCAGCCTCGGCGGAAGCGGCATCCGTATAGGCATTGGGGCCGGCCCAGTACCAAACCATCCGCGCCATCGGAAGGTAGGAGAAAGTGAACCACAGGAGCATGAAGAGCAAGACAGCGGAGAAACGGACGCGTTCGGCGAAAGCGCCGATGATCAGCGCGCAGGTAATCGAGGCGAATGCGCCCTGGAAGATGATGTAGGTAAATTCGGAGATGTAGACACCCTTGCTGAAAGTTCCAGCCACCGAATCGGTCGTGACGCCCGAAAGGAAGAGCTTTTCGAAGGACCCGAAAAAATTCCCCCCATCGGAAAAAGCGAGCGAATAGCCGTATACGACCCATAGAACACTGATCAGGGAAAAAGTGATGAAGACCTGCATCAAGACGGAAAGCATGTTCTTGGAACGTACCAGCCCGCCATAGAAAAGCGCGAGTCCGGGAATCGACATCAGGATGACGAAAGCGGCGGAAACGAGTATCCAGGCATTGTCCGCTTTGCTGACGAGAGGGGCGGCCTGGGCCCAAACTGGCGAACACGGAAAAATGGTACCGACCACGACAAACCATGCGGCAAGATTTTTTTTCAT
>JAIRZC010000195.1 GCA_031267455.1 Accumulibacter sp.
AGTCCGGCAAAAGCCGGGGAAAGGGCTTTGGGTTCGAGCCGTCGGGGAAAAAAAGCCGGACGGCTTCGCGCATGACCGTTCCGAGCATCATCGTCGCAAGCAAGGTGTTCAGCGCCGGAGCGGAACGCAGAGGCATGATGATGAAGCGCGAGACGAGCATCCCGAAACCCGCGACAAAGGCCATCCCCGCGAGAAAAACGAAGAAGGTGACGAGCCAGACCGGCATGTCCGGGCTGATATACATGCAAAGTAAGTAGAAGCTCAGGCCGGCGAAGGCGCCGACCATCACCGAATCGCCGTGCGAGAAGACGATGACGTCGAGAACGCCGAAGAAGAGCGTAAAGCCGACGGCGACGAGGGCGTACATCATGCCCAGCATGCACCCGTTTATAAAAAATTGCAGGAGAAGGGAGATATCCATGCTCCCGGACCTTTCTTCCTTGGAAACTGAATTTGCCTTCCCCGGCTGCCAAGCCGGGGAAGAAGCGTCATTACCTGACTTTTACGAGCGAGCGTTTTCCGGACGCGTACTCGCTGTCTTCCCAAACCGTCCATTGACCGTCCTGCACGACGTATTTCGTCATGAGTGGAATGGCGTTCTGGCCGTGTTCATCGTAAGTGACCTTGCCAATCAGCGTGTCGTCGTCCTTGGTCTGGCTCAAGGCCGTGACAACCGCCTTGCGGTTGGGCCCCACTTTTTCGATCGTGTCGATGATCTGCTTCATGCTCGCGAAGGCGAATATTCCGAGCGCCTCGGACGGCTGAGAGTAGCCCTGCTTGGCATAGGCATCGGTAAACGCCCTGCCTCCCGCGAGTTTTTCGACGGGCGCGCCATCGAGAAAGCTCAGGGTGCCTTCGGCGAGTTTGGCGCCGACGCCCGAAATGTACGCATCCGACTTGATCCCGGAGGTACCCTCGAACTGCAACTTGAGATCGAGCTTGTCCATTTGTGAGCGAATGCGGACACCCAGCGGCGTCAGGCCACCGAAATAGAGTACTTCGGCGTTGAGCGCCTTGATCTTCGTCAGTTCGGTCGTGAAATCCTGCTGTTCGGACGTTACGCCGAAAATGCCGAGTGCTTCACCGCCCTGTTCGGTCAGGAACTTGACGAAGAAGTCCTTGTGCGCCTTGCCGTAGTCGGTCGTATCGTGGATGATCGCGAACTTTTTGTAGCCTTGCGAGCGCATGAAAGTCGCCGCGACCTTGTTTTGATACTCTTGTGTGCCTATCGTGCGGAAAATTTCGGGGTGGTTGTTGCCGTAAGTGATTTTCGGCTCGACCGCTCCCCAGACGATGACCGGCATCTTGAAGCGGTGGTAGATGTCGACCGTGCCAAGCGCCACCGCGGAGCAGTAGTGCGTCGCCGCGCCGATTATCTTGGGGTCGGAAGCCATTTTCGTTGCGACCTGAACGCCGATGTTGGCCTTGCATTCGTCGTCGAGCGCGACGAGTTCGTACTGGTATTTCGATTTCGGATCGGCGTTTTGCTGCCTGACCGCCAGATCGGCCGAATTCCTCGCGCCAAGTCCGACGGCGCTGTTTCCGCCAGTCAGGGGGCCGATGTATCCCACCTTGACGACATCCTTGGCCGCAACCGGCGCGGCTCCGAAAACGGCAGCGACGCAAAGCGCGCGCCCCAAACCCGACCAACGGGCGAGATACTTCAGCATTTTAGAGCCTCCTCTTTTCATGATGTAAACGATGATCGACAGTAGCAATTTTTATGCCGCAGCCGATTCCAAATCGGTCGGGGCCGGCATTTATAAGTATATGCATCCGCAAGCTGGAAACTGTACCATAAAATGTGCGGGAGGCTTCGCCGTTTATCGACCAGCGTCGGCATGAAGCACGTTTTCCGTCTTTGCGCGTTCATTCCTTCTTTCTCCTGACTTTTTCCGACCCGTTTCGCCTCTTTCCTTTCACACGCGATGAGGCAAAACCCCGCAGGGGGAAAACCTGCGATTACTTCGGCCTTGCAAGCGAGCGCCTTCCAGATGCGTATTCGCTGTCTTCCCAGATCGTCCATTTTCCCTCCTGGACGACGTATTTGGTAATCAGCGGAACGGTGTTCTGTCCATGATCGTCGTAGGTAACTTTTCCGACCAGCGAATCGGCGTCACGGGTAGCGGCCAAAGCTTCGATGATCGCTTTACGGTTCGGCCCCGTCTTTTCGATCGTGTCGATCAACTGTTTCATGCCCGCAAACGCAAACGCGCCGTAGGCTTCAGGAGACTGTGCGTAAGCCTGCTTGACGTAATTTTCGGAGAACACCTTACCGCCCGCGAGCTTTTCGACCGGCGCGCCATCGAGAAAGCTCAATGTGCCTTCGGCAAGTTTGGCGCCGACGCCCAAAATATACGCGTCCGACTTGATTCCGGATGTCCCCTCGAACTGTAGCTTAATGTCGAGCTTGTCCATTTGCGAACGGATACGGACACCCAGCGGCGTCAGGCCGCCGAAATAAACGACTTCGGGATTCAAGGCCTTGATCTTCGTCAGTTCGGTCGTAAAATCCTGCTGATCCGATGTGACGCCGAAAACGCCGAGAACCTCGCCCCCTTTCTCCGCAAGAAATTTGCTGAAGAAATCCTTGTGCGCCTTACCGTAGTCGGTCGTATCGTGGATGATCGCGAACTTTTTGTAGCCTTGCGCGCGCATGAAGTCCGCGGCGACCTCGTTTTGCGACTCCATCGTTCCGCAGATGCGAAAAACCTCGGGATAATCGTTTCCGTAGGTAATTTTCGGCTCGACGGCGCCCCAAACGATCGCGGGCATCTTGAAACGGTGATAGATATCGACCGTGCCGAGAGCCACTGCGGAACAGTAATGCGTAATGGCACCGGCGACCTTGGAGTCGGACGCCATCTTCGTCGCGACCTGCACGCCGATGTTGGCCTTGCATTCGTCGTCGAGCGCGACGAATTCGTACTGGTATTTCGAATTCGGGTCGGCGTTCTGCAATTTGACCGCGAGTTCCGCCGAATTCCGCCCACCAATTCCGACCGCGCTCACCCCTCCCGTCAGGGGGCCAATGAAGCCTACACGGACCGTTTCCTTTGCCTGAACCGAAGAAGCCCCCACCGCCATCGCGGCGAAACAAAGGGCGACCCGCAGACGCCTCCATATCTTCCCGGCTTGCCACATTTCCAACCTCCTGTAATGAGAGATACGCACTCACTTACGCAATCTTCGTACCAGGAGAAAAACAGCCGAACCGGCATTTCATTTCCGAGCAGTACGTCGTCGCCGGTCTTTCCGTCAACCGCGGGACGACGTTTCCTGTGCGTTCGACGATTTTTTCGGAATCAATGAAATTCGCGCGGGCTTCGTGACGGCGTGTGCGCTATCGGCGTGCATGCGCACCATCGTGGACAACCGATCCCGCGTCAGAATTTGACCCCGTAATGCAGCGCGGCGATACCGAAGCAAAGATTATGGAAGTCGCCCCTCTCGAAGCCCGCGTCTTCGATCATTTTTTTGAGCGTCTCCTGATCCGGGTGCCTGCGTATCGATTCGGCCAGGTAACGGTAGCTTGCCGCGTCGCCGGCAATCCATTCGCCGAGTTTTGGAATGAGCTTGAACGAGTAAAAGTCATAGGCCGGAAGAAGCGCCTTTTCTATCCTGGAAAATTCCAGCACGAGAAGACGACCTCCCGGCCGAAGCACCCGGCGCGCTTCGGCAAGCGCCGCGTCCTTCCGTGTCATGTTGCGCAGACCGAAAGCGATGCTGACACAGTCGAAGTAATCGGAAGGGAAAGGGAGTTTTTCCGCGTCACAACGGGCCACCGGGAGAATGAAGCCTTCGTCGCAGATTCGGTCACGTCCCCGCGCAAGCATCGTTTCGTTGATGTCCGTCAACCAGACTTCGCCAGCTTTCCCGACCCTGCGCGCGAACGCGAGCGCAAGGTCGCCCGTTCCCCCGGCCACATCGAGAACACGCGCGCCTTCACGAACACCGCCGCGCGCAACGGTAAAAGCTTTCCAATACCGGTGCAGACCGGCCGACATCAGGTCGTTCATCAAATCGTAACACGGCGCAACCGAGTCGAAGACACGCGCGACCCGATCCGCCTTGTCTTTCGCGTTGATCGCGTCGAATCCAAAATGAGTTTTTTCGGACATGGACGGCCTCAATGCCCACCGCAGCGGTCACCGTTTTTTTTCGCGGGCACCGCAGCCTCTTCGAAATCGCGGCTCGCGCCCCGCGCCGCCAGGCGATCCAGATAAGTCCGCCAGAGCGCTTCGGTGTTCAAGCAGAGAAAATGCAAGAGGTCCCATGAATAGATGCCGCTCCGGTGACCGTCCGAAAAGACGGGACGAATCGCATAATTTCCGACCGGTTCGATGCATTCGATTTCGACATCGCGCTTGCCCGTCTGGAGAACTTCCTGACCCGGCCCGTGCCCCCGCGCCTCGGCGGACGGCGTAAACACGCGGAGAAATTCGCAATTCAATTCGTAGCGCGCATCCTCGTAGATGAATTCGAGAGTGCGCGATTTGTTGTGCTGCCGTATCTCCAGCGGGATCGGCGTTTCGGGCGAAAGTCCTGCCATGGTGTCTATTTCAGTACCGTGAAACGTCGGCGGCTCCGGGAGACTGTCGGGTTTGACTCAATCGACGGTCGTTCCGCAGAGCATCCTCAGGGAAAATTTTCCAGCGCTCATTTGACGGCGGAAAAACCGACACGGTCAAAGTCATAGCCGCTCTCGACGACCTGCCGCAGGACGATACGCTGGGGAAGGTCGTTCCCGCCGATCAGTTCGACGCAGGCATCCGGTCGGTAGAGCCGCGTCGGCAAAACCAGC
Source organism: Accumulibacter sp. (assembly GCA_031267455.1). Taxonomy (GTDB): domain Bacteria; phylum Pseudomonadota; class Gammaproteobacteria; order Burkholderiales; family Rhodocyclaceae; genus Propionivibrio. The sequence goes on from JAIRZC010000195.1 coordinate 4,805, forward strand.
GACTCTGTCTCGCCGAGCGAAGGAAGCGCTCCGAGTAAAAAGCCAGGATACCAGACTTCAGTCTGGTCGAAGTTTTTTTCGACGAAGCGCACAGTAACGGCGGCGTGAGCACCCAGGAAGGTACTGGCGCCCGCCACCAGGCCGCGCGCCGTATTTTGCACGATCCAAACCATCCTGCCGAGCGTAAATTCCGACCCGCCGGGAAACGTGACAGCCAAAAGCTGGCCCGGCGCGATCCGCTTTTCCGGTTTATCGTTCACAAGCCTCAAGCCATTGAGCGATTGATCCGCCGCGCCCCAGGCTTCCGGGAAAAACTTCTGCATCTCGTTACCGATCTGTACGTGATAATCCGACAGGGCCGATTCCTGCCGGAAAATGAACTGCATTTCGAAGTTATCGCGCGAATGACTGCGCTCCTCCGCCCTTGGCTTGAACGGTTTCCCCGAAATGAAAAAGAAAATTTCCTCGAATCCCGTGCACAGCCGGACGGTCGGGTGCGATGCCGCGGGAAGGCGTCGGAATTTCCGGTTCGCCTTGGCCTGCGACCAAGGCACGGACAAATGCTTGAGTAACGAAAGGCATTGGCCTACCGTGCAATTGCCCCCCAAGCCAAGTCTCGAAGGCGAAACCTGTTGCTTCAAACGCTGCTCGACTCGTTGGATCCGGTCAATCAACCTGTCGGTACTCGTTCGGCGCAGGTTCTCGTTCCACTTCAGATTCGTTGGAAAGAAAAGCGACCGGTCCTGCGACAGGTCAAGGACAAAGGATGGCAAGACATCCTTCGCGTCTATCCGGTGCAGGCTCGCCAGCGGCGCCCAGAGTGAGGCCCAGCGATAGACGAGCGTCTGCTCGGTCGCGGGCAGGCGATGGCGATCCGCCGTGTCACACAATAAGGCCGTGAGGTATTCCGCCGCGCAACTCGTTTCTTTTTCCGAGTCAAAGGGATTGATGATCACGAGGGAATCGATCCCCGTTTTTTCGGCCCTTGCATAATACGAGTGCAGTGCAAGGAGCAGGCCGGGAACGTATTCCTGGCGCGCGCGCTGGTATTCCAGCACTGAAATACAGAGGTAATGTATGCAACGATACAGGACTTCGGCGTGGCGTTGCACGTTGCTCCGAAAATCCTTTCGATCGTCCGGGCTGATGCAATAATCATAGAGGGCGGTCATTTTCCCCCAGAGCGCGATCACGCTTCCGAAAGCCTTTTCCTGTGATTCGTCGAGCGGAAGAGGCTTGTCGAGATAGTCTTTCGCAAGTTCGTTCGCTACGAGAGCAACGCTTCCGGCAGCCTGTTCGAGTAGCGCATAGATGGTCCTGCTGTCAAGAACGGGATTCAAAAGCGCGTCCAGAAAACGTGAGAGTTCGGCTATTGCGAGTTTCGGATCATTGAGCGGCACACGCTCGAGGGCATACTCCCCTTCGCGCAGGTCGGAAATGTACAGCGCATCGGAAGGAGCGGGATTGATGATCGTACTCATTGCAGACCTCGTATAAACTCCATGAGCCGGGACACAGGGCCGGTTCGGCTGAGAATTCCGCGCGGTTTTCCGCGTTTTCCAGAACGGGATGCGGAACCTCCCATGGGCATCCGCTCCCGAGCGCATGAGCGCGCGTCATTCCCGCCTGAAAAGGCCGGACGACGCCACTCGTGGGGAAAGGCAAATTCGCGCCACATTCAAATTATCCTGGAAATCGCGTCATCGCGCGGCTTTGAATGTTTCAACCCACGCCCTAACCCAAGCGACAAAGCACAGAAGGGGAAACCCGCATCCCGTGCCAGATTATCCCCCGTAAAGGGGGGGGGTTCCAACCGGAAAGTGTTTCCGATGAATAAAATTCAAAGCAGGACGCGCTCGATTCCGCCATCGCCGGCTTTTCGGAGATAGTCCTCCATCCAGTTTTTTCCGAGGCGTTGCCGGACGATTTCAATGACGATGTAGTCGGCGCGAAGTCCTGGCGCATTGTGGCGCGAAAGCCCCTGAAGGCAGGACGGACAGGATGTCAAAAGGCGAATATCGCCCTTGTGGCCCCCGACGCGGCATTGGTCGATGCCTTTTTCGATCTCGCGCTGCTTGCGGTAGCGCAACTGGGTGGAGATATCGGGCCGCGTCACCGAAAGAGTCCCGGATTCGCCGCAGCAGCGTTCCAGCGGAACGATGTCTCGGCCAAGGAGCGCGCCGGCAACCTTGAAACCCGGCTGCGTCTTCATTGGCGCATGGCAGGGTTCATGGTACATGTAGCGTGTCCTGTCCGCGGGGTCACCCTTGAGGATGACGCCTTTTTCAAGCAGGTATTCGTGGATGTCCAGAAGGCGGCAACCCGGAAATATCTTGTCGAAGCGATATTCGAGCAATTGGTCCATGCAGGTGCCGCATGAGACGATCACGGTTCCAATGTCAAGATAGTTCAGCGTGTTCGCCATTCGGTGGAAAAGCACGCGATTGTCGGTCGTGATCTTTCGTCCCTGCGCGGATTCGCCGGCGGCGGTCTGCGGGTAGCCGCAACACAGATAACCCGGCGGAAGCACCGTCTGGACGCCGATATCGTAAAGAATCGCCTGCGTCGCAAGCCCGACCTGTGAAAACAGGCGCTCCGAACCACAGCCGGGAAAATAGAATACCGCCTCGTTGACGCGGTCAGGCGCATTGAGCTTCTCAGGGTCGCGGATGACCGGAACGATCTTTTCGTCCTCGATGCCGAGAAGCGCCCGCGACGTGTGGCGCGGAACACCTGGCAGCGGTCGGTTGACGAAATGAATGATTTGCGAGCGCAGGGTCGGCCGCTCGATCGTCGAGGGCGGACGACGCATCTGACCTTGGACGAGACGGAAGGACTTCGCCAAATGGTGCGCCCAGCGTTGTCCACGATAGCCCCACTCGATCATGAGCTTACGCATGATGCGGATATACGTCGCGTCCTTTGCGCTCAAAAAAGCGATTGCCGCCGCCTTGGCTGGAACGAATTTCTTCTTTCCCTGCTCGCGCAGGAAATTCCGCATGCAAACCGTGACATCGCCGAAATCGATATTGACCGGACAAGGTTTGGCGCATTTGTGGCAGATCGAGC
>JAIRZC010000136.1 GCA_031267455.1 Accumulibacter sp.
AGGTATTCTCGCGCGTTTTGGAATATGCCAGTTTTTCCACATCGGACAAGACGAAAGCCTGCTTTCGCCCCGGCCGGTCCCGACTCCACGCCGGGTCGGCATCGTCGACCACGAGCGCGCCGAGCCGTTCACGCAGCGCGGCTTCGACAGCAGCCTCCCAGGGCGCTTCGACGTGAAGCGATTTCCAAAGCGGTTCGCGCGCCTCCAGATGGCGCCTGCCCAGCCAGCCAGACATCTGACCTCTGTCTTGCGCTCGTTTTTGCAAATGCTCCAGCGCGACGCGGCGCGCATGCGCTTCGGTCTGCTCTTTCTGGATTTGCGAGAGCGCGGTCAGGGCGCCGCGCCATTCCTGCTCGGCCTGCGGAAGCCCTCTTTCGAGGCTCGCAAGCGCATCTTGAAGGTCGGAAATTTTCTCGCGCAATTCGGCGAGCGTTTTTTGGCGCTCATTGAATCCGTCCGCGTCGGGAACGGGAAGATCGGCGCGCTCTTTCTCAAGGCGGGCACGGCGTCCCTTCAGGATTTCGAGCGAACGCTCCACGTGCGCGCGGTTCGCCGATTCCACCCGCAGGCGTTCCCTGGCCTCGGCGACCACGGAACGTTCCCGATTCAGGTTTTTCAGCGCGTCGGCGCGCGCCTCTTCCGCGACCGGAAGGCGCTCGCGCCGAGCAGCGAGGCGCGCGGCGCTCTCTTCAGAACGCTCTTCGGCCTGCAACGAAAGCGCCTCCCAGTAAAGGCGCTTTTTGTCGAGTTCAGCGACATCTTCCTCCCATTGAAGCTTGTCGTCATGCAGTTGGGAGAGACGCGAAGTGTATTCCTTGTGCGACTCCCTGCTGTGCCGTATTTCGGTCTCGATGCGGGAGACTTCGTTGGCCGAATGGTAAAAGCCCGCCTGCGCCGCATCGAGCGCGTCACTCGCGGCTTCGTGGCGCATACGGACTTCGACGAGCCGCGCCTCGACATTGCGCAATGCGGTGTTCTGTTTTTCAAGCGCGATATCCGTTTCTCCGAGTTCGCGCGAAAAACGTTCGCTTTCCGCGCGCGCCTCGTTCCGTCGAAGTAACCACAAAAGCTGCTGCTTATGTTTGATCTCGGCGGAAAAATCCCGGTACTGCCGCGCAACCCGCGCCTGTTCGCCGAGCTGCTCCATTCGCATCCCAAGTTCCAGGCGGATATCCTCGACACGCTTTAAATTCTCGTGCGTATCGGACAAACGGCGCTCGGTTTCTTTGCGGCGCTCCTTGTATTTCGTGACGCCCGCGGCCTCCTCGAGAAAAACGCGCAATTCTTGCGGATGCGCCTCGATGATCCGCGAAATCGTCCCTTGACCGATGATCGCGTAAGCGCGCGGGCCGAGTCCCGTCCCCAAAAAAAGGTCGGTGATGTCCTTGCGGCGGACATGCAGATTATTGATGTAGTACTCCGACTGGCCGCTGCGGGTCAAAAGGCGCTTGACGGATAATTCGTCGTAATTCGACCACTGGCTGGATATCCGTCCCAGTGAATTGTCGAATACAAGCTCGACCGACGCGCGCGAGACGGGTTTTCGCGCGCCAGAACCGTTGAAGATCACATCCTGCATCGACTCGCCGCGCAGTTCGGAGGCTTTCGACTCGCCGAGCACCCAGCGGACGGCGTCGATCACATTGGATTTTCCGCATCCGTTGGGACCAACGACGCCCACGAGTTGCCCAGGCAAAGCAATCGATGTCGGGTCCACAAACGATTTGAAACCGGCAAGTTTTAGTTTTATCAGGCGCATGAAACGAAAAACCGCAGCGCCAAACGGCGGCGCAATAAAATTATGGACGGGAAGCGTGCCGCCGCTTGGCGCGGCGCGCATCCAATCTTCCATGATAACATTTCACGCTTCAGGTTTTCGCTCGGCGCTCGTTCGTGTGCTTTTCGGCATCGGGCCGACCTGTCCGCCGCAGGTCCCCCGCGCGGGAAAGCAACCCCGGAGGAGCCCCCCGGGCGCCCATGGCGCTTCCTCCACGGGGGGTCATTCCGTTCGATGAGTCGTTCCATTTTCGGACGCGCGGTTGTATCGTGGGCGCCTGTCCCGCTTTCAAGGAAATCTTCATGAATCTTGCGCGCTTTCCCCGCGTTCGCCTGACGCATGCGCCGACGACGCTCGAACATCTCCCCAATTTGACCCGCTTTTTCGGCGGCCCCGAAATTTTCATCAAGCGCGACGATAATACCGGGCTGGCGACCGGCGGCAACAAGGCGCGCAAACTCGAATTCCTGATCGGTGAAGCCTTGTCGCTGAAAGCGACGCATGTCGTTACCCAGGGCGCGACACAATCGAACCACGTCAGGCAGACCGTTGCGGCGGCGCGCAAATTCGGCCTCGGGGCTACCGCGCTGCTCGAAGAGCGTATCAGCGACGGAAATCCCGATTATTACGGCAGCGGCAACGTTTTACTCGACCGCCTGCTCGGCGCGACGATCGAAACACGTCCAGGCGGCATCGACATGAACGCCGAAATCGCCGTGGTCGGCGAACATCTGAAAAAAGAGGGCGAAATTCCCTACCTGATCCCCGGCGGCGGCTCGAACCCAGTCGGCGCGCTCGGCTACGTCGTCTGCGCGCAGGAACTCATCTGGCAATCCAACGAACGCGGACTGAACATCGACCACGTGGTTCACGCGACCGGAAGCGCCGGAACGCAAGCCGGCCTTCTCGTCGGACTCGAAGCGCAAAACGCGGGTATTCCGGTCCTTGGCGTCAGCGTCCGCGCGCCGAAGGAGAAGCAGGAAGAAAATGTTTGTCTCCTGGCCCAAAAAACCTGGGATTTCCTCGGATGCCGCGGCGACTTTCCCCGCGCCGCTGTCGCGGTCGATTCCGCTTACGTGGGCGATGGCTATGGACGACCGACGCGGGGAATGGTCGAAGCGGTGACGCTCCTTGCGCGACATGAGGGGATATTGCTCGATCCTGTCTATACCGGGAAAGGTTTTGCAGGATTGATCGACCTGATACGAAAGGGCTTTTTCCGAAAAGGACAGAATGTCGTCTTCATCCACACCGGCGGATCGGCGGGGCTTTGGGGCTACCGTGACGCTTTCGGTTTTTTCGATCCCCTTGCGACGCATTCCGGCCAGCGATGAAAAAACCGCTCATCGGTGTCCTGGGCGGAATGGGACCTCTTGCGACGGTCGATTTCCTCAACAAACTGATTGAAGAGACACCCGCCGAAACCGACCAGGAGCACGTCCCGGTTGTCGTCTGGAGCGTCCCGCAGATTCCGGATCGCCAAAAAGCGCTCGACGGTTCCGGCGAATCGCCGTTGCCCGCACTTTATGAAGGAATCGACCGTTTGATCGGCGCCGGAGCGACGCGAATCGCCATCGCCTGCAATACCGCGCATTTTTGGTTCGACGCGCTGAGCGCGCATTCCACGGTTCCCCTCCTGCACATCGCTGAAGCAGCCGTCGCGCGCCTGAAAATGAATGTTTCCCCCCCCGCGTCCGTCGGTCTCCTGGCCACGCGTGGAACGCTTGCTTCCGGAATTTATCAGGCGCGCCTCGCGCAAGAAGGTTTCGATTGCCTTTCCAACACGGGCGAGGAGATCGACATCCTCTTCAAGCCCGGCTGTTATTCCGTCAAGCGGGGCGAGGTCGCGGCGGGCGGGTATTTGTTCGAACGCGCCGCCGGCGCGCTCGCCACCCGCGGCGCGGCGCGCCTGATTCTGGCCTGCACCGAAGTCCCGATCGCGCTTGAAAGAATCCGTTCCCGCTATTTGCCGATCTGCATCGATACCAACCGAGCGCTCGCGGCAGCCTGCGTCGATTACTGGCGCGCAGCGGCGCGATGAACCTTCCGCCCAATGACCGGCCACGCGGAGCGCCGCCTCCGTGAGCCTTTGTCAGTACGCGCTCGGATCGGCAAAATTCTCGAAGCGCGTGAATTCGTCAAGGAAGGTCAGGGAGACCGTTCCGATCGGGCCGTTCCGTTGTTTCCCGATGATGATTTCCGCTTTCCCCTTGTCGGGCGTGTCGGCGTTATATACCTGATCGCGGTAGATGAAAAGAATGACATCCGCATCCTGCTCGATCGCGCCGGATTCCCGAAGGTCAGACATGACCGGGCGTTTGTTCGGGCGGGTTTCGAGCGAGCGATTGAGCTGCGAGAGCGCAATGACCGGAACCGACAACTCCCTCGCGAGACCCTTGAGCGAACGCGAAATCTCCGAAATCTCGGTCGCTCTGTTTTCGCCTGCGCCGCTTGCGGCCGACATGAGCTGAAGGTAGTCGACGATGACGAGT
>JAIRZC010000092.1 GCA_031267455.1 Accumulibacter sp.
CCTCGGCGCCGGCATCCTGATTCTGCTCTACCTCCTCTTGATTGCCCGATGCCTGATGATCACGATCAATGCCTCGACGCTCTTCGCGCGCCTCCTCGGCGGCGCGATCACGTTGAGCTTTTTCACCTGTGCCTTTGTCAACATCGGCATGGTGAGCGGCATTCTGCCGGTCGTCGGCGTTCCTTTACCCTTCATGAGCTACGGCGGAACAGCGTTGATCACCCTATTCGGAAGCCTCGGAATCATGATGAGCATCCAAACGCATCGCATGTTGCTCAAAAAATGACAAATATGTTCACAAACTTCCTGAAACCCCTGAGCGCCACACTGATCGCGATCGTTGTCTTATCCGCCTGCCAACACGCGCCGGGTCCGCGCAAAAGCAATGAGGGCGCTGTTAAGCGCGGCGGCGGCTACTACAAGGACGACGGTCCCGGAAATGATATCCCGGACGACATCGATACGATCCCGGACGCGCTTCCGCGCGCCGAACCACTCCATCGAGGAGCCAACAAACCTTATGTCGTCTTCGGAAAAACCTATGTTCCCGATACACGTTTGAGACCCTTCCGGCAACGCGGAACCGCAAGCTGGTATGGAAAGAAGTTCCATGGCCGAAAGACCTCGATCGGCGAATCCTATGACATGTTCGCGATGACTGCTGCGCATCCGACGCTCGCGCTACCCTCGTACGCGCGTGTGACCAACATCGCCAACGGAAAAAGCGTCGTCGTCCGCCTCATCGACCGCGGCCCATTTCATGCGAGCCGCATCATCGACATGTCTTATGCTGCGGCGTACCGGCTTGGTTACATCGGCGCGGGAAGCGCCCAGGTCGAAGTCGAATCCGTCCTTCCGGGAAATTCCGCGCCGATCCCAGCATCCCCCGCCAGACCGCCCGCTCCGGTCATCCGGGAAGCCGATGCGCCGTCACATGCTACCCAGACACCACTCGGTGCCGATCCTCCGGAAAAATACGATGCGATTGAAGTGCTGATCGCGCAATCCGACGAGGCGTTATCCGTCGGAGCCCCCGAGACTCTTCCCCCGGTCACAACGAAGGGGGGTGTTTTTTTGCAGCTCGGGGCATTTTCCAGCGCGGACAACGCTGAAAATTTCCGCATTCGCCTTGCTCAGGAACTCGACTGGCTCACCGAGAAATTCCGGGTCGTCGCGGGTGAAACGGTGCATCGTGTCCAGGTCGGTCCCTATCCGGATCGCGAAGCCGCCGAAAAAGTTGCGCAGAAAATAAAGGAGAGCGTCGGTTACAGTCCGTCTTTCGTCGATGAAGCGCCATGAATTGTCTTTCGGCGCATCCTGCCCAGGACGTTTTAGACCGATTGGAAAAGAAATTACAGGCTACAATTGCTCAGACTCGGGCATGTCGAACCACGCCCGTGAAGACCGGGGCGGTACGATGTCCCGCACTCGACCGCTCCTTTCATGGGGGGGATTTGACCGGACTTGATCTAAAACACACTCTGAAACCACCTCCCTTCAGGGGGATAATCACGCAGGGGAGGGGCGTTACCCCTTCCTTGCGGTTTCGCTTAGGTTAGGGCGCGGATTGAAACATTTTCGATGGAACCTTATCTCAACTTGATGCGACTCGTTCTTGAGCGCGGCGCGCCCAAGAATGACCGAACGAGCACCGGAACACGCTCGATATTTGGCTGGCAGATGCGCTTCGATCTCGCCGACGGTTTCCCGCTGCTGACGACAAAAAAACTCCATTTGCGTTCAATCATCCACGAACTGCTCTGGTTCCTGCGTGGCGACACAAATATCGCCTACCTCCACGAGAACGGCGTCCACATCTGGGACGAGTGGGCGGACACAAACGGCGCACTCGGGCCAGTCTACGGCGCCCAGTGGCGCCATTGGAAAGCGCCGGACGGGCGCGAAATCGATCAAATCGCGCAGCTTGTCGAAAGCTTGAAAACGAAGCCCGATTCGCGGCGACATCTCGTCACGGCGTGGAATCCCGCCGATGTACGGCGCATGGCGCTTCCGCCCTGCCACGCACTTTTCCAGTTCCATGTCGTCGATGCCGCGCCTCGTCTCCAGGATACTCGTCCCGTTCTTTCGTGCCAGCTCTACCAGCGCAGTGCGGACATCTTCCTCGGTGTGCCGTTCAATATCGCATCCTACGCCCTGTTAACGATGATGTTGGCTCAAGTCTGCGGCTTCCAGCCCGGCGAATTCATCCTTACGCTTGGCGACGCGCACCTTTACACGAATCATTTCGACCAAGCGCGTTTGCAACTTTCGCGTGAGCCGCGCCTTCTGCCGACGATGCGGCTTCGTTCAGGCGTTGACGACCTCTTCGCTTTCCGTTTCGAGGATTTCACGCTCGAAGGCTACGACCCGCACCCACATATCGCCGCTCCCGTCGCTGTCTGATTTCGCCTGGAGTATCCCCGATCCACGGATGTTCGCGTACGAATGCCGCGATATGCGCAAGAGGGGTTTGAGATAGCCCGAGCATATCGAATGTCTTCTTTGGATCATTTCCGAAAGCCAACGGGGAACGCCGGTCGGATTGGTATAATTCCTTTCTTTGGTACAGAGAATTTCCATCTCATGCGTAAACGCTGCATTTTCCTGTTGCTTTTTCTTTCGACATTCGCGCTGGCGCAGCCTGCGGCGCCGGCGCCGATACAACCCGTACCGTCTGTTCCCGTACTACCCGCGTTTCCCGCGCTCGCGGCCAAATCGTGGCTGCTCATCGAATTTTCGTCGAACCAGGAGCTTGCCTCACAAGCTGCCGACGATCGTCTCGACCCCGCGTCGCTAACCAAGCTGATGACGGCCTACCTGGTTTTTTCGGCAATGAAGGAAGGGACGATCAAGGCAAATCAAGAACTCGTCGTGTCCGAGAAAGCTTGGAAAATAGGCGGCTCAAAGATGTTCGTCCTTGTCGATGCCAAGGTGACGGTCGACGATTTGCTCAAGGGAATGATCGTCCAGTCGGGCAATGACGCGAGCGTCGTCCTCTCGGAGGCAATCGCGGGATCCGAGGAAAATTTTGCGCAGATGATGAATCGCGAGGGCAAGCGCCTCGGGATGGTCTCATCGAATTTCGTTAATTCTACTGGCATGCCCGATCCTCAACACTATACGACAGCACGCGACCTCGCAAAGCTCTCCAGCGCGCTGATCCGCGACTTTCCGGAAGAGTACGCCAAATATTATTCGATGAGGGAATATCGCTACAGCGACATCACCCAGCGCAACCGCAATGACCTGCTTTTTATCGACCCGACGGTCGATGGCATCAAAACGGGGCATACGCAAAGCGCGGGGTTCTGCCTCGTCGCTTCGGCCAAGCGCGGCGCGCGCCGTCTGCTTTCGATCGTCCTCGGCGCGCCCAGCGAGTCCATCCGCACCCAAGAATCGCTCAAATTGCTGAATTTCGGCTTTCAGGCCTACGACGCGCTCAGAATTTACTCGAAAAACCAAACTGTTTCTTCGCTGAAAGTCTGGAAAGGCGCCTCGTCGACACTCAAAGCGGGCTTTATGAGCGATTTTATTCTCGCTGTCCCCAAGGGCAGGGCATCCGAACTGAAGGCCGAACTCGTTTCCAGGCAGCCCTTGATGGCACCGATCGTGGAAGGCCAGATAGTCGGAACGATGAAGCTTTCACTCGGCGAAACACCCTATGGCGAATACCCCGTTTTTGCGATCGAAACCGTGCAACCCGCCGGATTTTTCGGAAGAATGGTCGATTCGTTTCGTCTTTGGTTCAATTAGGAGAGATGATGAGAGCTTATCTTGATGGACAGTTTCTTCCGCTTTCTGAAGCCAGGATTTCACCGATGGACCGCGGCTTTCTGTATGCGGACGGCGTCTACGAAGTCATTCCGGTTTATTCGCGTTTTCCTTTCCGCCTCGAAGAACATTTGCGCCGCATGCAGAACTCGCTCGACGGAATCCGTCTGCCGAATCCTTATTCTGCGGCGGAATGGCGGTTGAAGATACTTCAATTGATCTCCGAAACGGGTTTCGACGATCAGGCCGTTTACCTTCAGGTCACTCGCGGCGCGGATGTGCGCCGTGAGGCGTGTTTCCCGAAAGACATTCCTCAGACGGTTTTCATGTTCTCGGCGCCGCTCGTTGCGCCGACGTCCGATCAGCGCGAAAAGGGCGTCAGGGCGATTACCGCGCCCGACATTCGTTGGTTGCGCTGTGACCTGAAATCGGTCTCGCTCCTCCCCAACATCCTGACGCGCCAGCTTTCGGCCGATGCAGGCGCGACGGAAACGATCATGCTGCGTGAGGGCTTTTTGACCGAGGGATCGGCGTCGAACGTTTTCATCGTGAAGGATAGTGTTCTCCTCGCGCCGCCCAAGGATTCTTTGATCCTTCCGGGGAT
>JAIRZC010000123.1 GCA_031267455.1 Accumulibacter sp.
ATCCACGTCCCTCGTTTCCGAGGGACGAATCACTTCACTTACAAGGTATTGAATTACCTATGCGAATTATAAGAGTCGCGCGAACTTCCTTGCAAGTACCCAAGCTACAGGAAAAAATCGTGCCTTCCATTTTCATTAGGCCATGATTTCAATAGTTTATACGTTGCGCGAACCTACCGGGGTTTGAGCGTTCACTTCAGGTTCGCGCTACATGACCAGTGGCGCATCGAAATCGATCGCGCGGAACACACCGTATTCATCGATTTCGCATCCTTTTGTTTCGGCCATTCGGTAAAAACGCAAGTTATCTTCGTCCTGATTGATTTCCGAGATGAGATTCCGTCTCAAAGTTTCGAACTGGGCGCGGTCAATCTGACATTCGAAGACAGATTTTTGCACTCGCTGCCCAACTCCTTCGCACAATTTGGCGACCCGGCGCAGACGGCGGCGACCTTCGCGGCTTTCCGTATTGACGTCATAGCATACGATGACCCGCATGGTCAGCGCATCAGAAAAGGCGGATATTCCGCCATGTCGCCTCGCAGAGTCCGCGCCAGAAGTCGTGCCTGAAGGTGAGGGAGCATGCCCATGGCGATTGTCTCGTGGAGGAGAGGGTGGGAAAGTTTTTCCTGTTTGCGTTCCTGATAGGCGATCAGGACCGTTCTGCGCGCGTCGTCCGCCAGAAGCACTGCACCTCCTTCGCGCTCGACAAAATCTTTTGCAATGATCTGCTTGCGATTGATCAAAGAGAGCGCCAAACGGTCCGCGAAAACACGGAACTCTTCCATTATGTCCAACGCGAGCGACGCTCTTCCTGGGCGGATGGCGTGCAAAAACCCGATTTGCGGATCCAAGCCAACGGCTTCAACCGCCGAACGGCAGTCGCTCATCAGGAGAGAATAAACGAAAGACAGGAGCGCATTGATTCGATCGCGCGGCGGACGCCTGTTGCGTCCTTCCATGTGAAAAACCTCGCGCATGCCGGGACGGATGAGGAAATTCAGGGAAGTAAAATAGTGTCGCGCCGCTTCGCCTTCCAGCCCACGCAGGACATTCATGTCCTTTGCTATAGGTAAGGCGCGCAGACTGGCTGCCAAGTCTTGTGCGCCACGGGTCAGGGCGTACCGCTCACTTTCTTCTTGGGCCTCCCTTGATCCGCGCAAAAGAATGTGGCGGCCGTTTTTTATCTTGCCGGCTACGCAATTGCGGGCAATCGAGAGGCTCACAGCGCCATCGCCAGCAGCCACATGCTGTGCCTGCCGCAAAAGTACGTTGCCTGAAAGAGCACCTTCCAGCCGTGCTTTGAAATTTCCGTGTTGGTCCAGCAAGACCAGACTGATCCTTTCTTCAGCCAAGCGATGCATCAGCGGTGTGGAAAGTCCTACATACCCAAAACAGACGATCGCTCCCAAATGATGTAAAGGGACACGCAGCCGGGTTTCTCGCTCTGTTTCCAAGCGTAGCGTATTATTGTCCAGATGCAGATAGCTTTCGGGTAGCGTAACGTAAAGCGTATTCAAAAGCTCCATGTCAGTCTTCCGTCGAAAACAGGCGCGTCAGGATTGCGCGATATTCCGCCTCGTTGTTCAGTGTCTCCGGTTGGCAAACGTTTTTTAAGGAACAGGCGTGGCAGCGTACGGCGTCTTTCCGCGGTGGAGGCAAAGAAGCCAGCAATTGCGCCTCGCGTATCTGGGTGGAAACTTCTTCAAGCTTTTCCCGCAAAGCCTCGTCCATCATCACTATACGGCGTCGGCGAGAGCTCGCATAATAAAGAGCGCCTTCCGGAACGACGCGCCCGAACATTTCTTCCAGGCAAAGAATTTGTGCGGCAAGTTGCACATCGTCGCAAGCGGCGATATCGCTCCGCTTGTTGCGGAATCCCTGTTTGTATTCGACGGGGTATGGTGTTCCGTCCGGCAGGAACTCCACCGCGTCGGCCTTGCCGACCAATCCCAGGCGGTCGCAAAAGAGAGGCAACGCGCGTTCGATGCGCAAACCTTCGCGCACTTCGAAACCCGGATCATCTACTCGCTGGTGCAGAGCTCGCCCGCGGAGCGTGAATAAATTTTCTTCAAACACCTGTTCCATATAAATGAGCGCGTACTGCCGTGGACAATATGCCCAGTGCTGGAGGGCCGAAATCGGGATAGTCTCGGGTTCCAGATTCATGGGCCCCGATTCTTCACTGAAAAAGCGTGTACAGGCGTTTTCATCTTTGAACGCGGACTGACGCTTATACCGTCTTGAAACGGAAATCGCCTGAACCCCATGATTTTCTGACGCACTCCGTCAGAACGCGAAAGTTCATTCATGCCATATACTGCGCCTTCTCGTCATACAATATACTTTTCAAGGTTTATGCCCTCGGGCAAATCGTTCTCGTCTACCTTGACGGAGTAATCGGAAAACGCGCGCGGTATTTCGACGCCTTCCCCTAAATGTATCTTTATCCGGGCAAACAAATCATGCGCGTGAGCATTTCCGATTTTCGAATCGTGTTTGAAGATATAAAGACCGCGCGCCGCCATTTCGCCGCGCGCGGCGGAGCGGTCGTGATCAAACATGTTTTCCAAAGCTTGCCAAAAGAGGTCGAGGTCGTCTTCGCCAAAACCTGTCTTTTCGGCGAGGAAAGAAGACACGAAACCATGGGTAACATAGAGACCATAGGGAACGGTGTGTTTGCGCCCCATCGTGCGGTTGTCGCCCTGTTGTTTTTCCGCTTCGGCTTCTGTCGCGACCGCCATTCGGGTAATCGAATGTTCCAGCGTGACGATCGGGTCGATGGAGCGCGCGAAGGTGAGTTGAATAGGGCCTCGCACCTGACCGCAGTTGATGCCGGTCGACATGACAGCGCCGAAAGCGCGCACGTCGTAGAAATTGGCGCACATCCACTGGCGCGCTTTTCCCACGGTATCTCCAGATCCTTTGCGTTTTTTGTTGCCTTTCAACTCTTCTTCGGCGCCAATGGCGATGTAGGCCTTCTCGTGCGTTTTATTTAGAATAGATTTTTCCTTGACGTAGATGTCGAAAGGCGGTGTTTCGTTTTTCACGAGTCCGACGAAGTTGCGCACCTTACGCTTCAATGCCACGTCTGTCACCAGACCATGCCCGGTTTCCGCGTCAAGACGCGGCAGATTTCCCGCATCGGGATCCCCATTGGGATTTCCATCCCTGACATCAAAAATCAATACGAAATCATAGCGGTTTTTCAGGCTCATTGCAGTTCTCCTTCCCTGGATTCGTCTAATGCTTTAGGTTTGTAAAAATCCTGACGCTGGTGGTAATAACCAAGAGCAAAACGGCCTTGGTCCGGCAGATTAAGGTGCCTCGGGAAATCACCCAATCCTTCCATGATCTCTCCGAGAAGGCGCTCGAAATTCACTGCGCGTCCGCGATGGGGGAGTTTGGTCAAATGGTGATTCTTCAAGCGCAAAAGCGTTGTGAAAACACTGACCGGCGTGCTGGAAGCAGCGCCGTAATAGCGATCGCGGATCGTCGCATTCAGACCGGGATTGGCTTCTTCCTGTATTTTTTCCAATGTCGCGAACAGGCGTCCCAGGAGATACGCGGGGCTGTTGTTTTCAGTGTCCAACATGGGTAGGAACTCCTTATGAAAAACTAGGTGATTTTTCCGTAAGCGATTCAGGCAGGCCTTGATGATAGCGGCACGCAGATGACTCACTCCCTGCTCGGCTCGACAGCGCAGAATGGCGGCATTGAGCAAGGATGCTGGCAAGGGTCCGCCGCTCAGGATGGCACGCATCGTATCGCCGCCCAGATTGGGAGGAATATTGGCGGCTTTGTGTAAAGGCGCGCAGTCGAGGAGCAGGCGAAACAGGCAGGGATACTCCAGATCATTCGGGCTGCGGATCATTTTCAGATCGTCAAACCATTGTCGTATGTGGGCAGTGATTTCGTGAAGTGGCGATGCATGCCAAAACCGCACCGCGATGCGCGATGCATTCGGGGAAAGACCGAGCGCGTGGAACCGATTCTGCCCTCTTGCGCCGCACGAGTCGAATACGCCGGTGTTGACCGCGTCGAGCAGAGCGCACACCGCCGAAGTCCCCGCGTCGGGGTCATCTTGGTAACCGAAAATGGCGGAAAATCCATCCTCGACGATCGCATCGTCCTTTTGCGCCCAGAATATCGTAGAGGCATCTCCGATTTGGATGCGTTGGCGCGAGTCTTTTTCCAACAGATGATTGAGCGCCGTGGTATAAGCGAAAGCGGCTATTCGACCCACCGGCGCGTTATCGCCTTGCTCCTTGTTGAATGAGGAAAAGGCGTCGAGATTGAAGGAAACGATATTGGCGCCGGAGGTCTGCGCGCCCCAAACGCCCCTGATTGCCGAATGCAAGCGCTCGACGGACGCCCATTCGCCTGTCAACAGGCAGAGCGCTTTTTTTTCGGTTTCATCCTCCGCGCGATAAGCCGCGGTAAAGGCGGTACTTTGGCAAATCAAACCGTTTTCGCCATAAAGACGGAAACTCACATTGGGATTGGAAGCAAGAATTTCAGGCCAAAGCGGGTACCCTTCCAGAGCTTTCCACCCATGATGCGCATAAAAATTTTCCAGCGCCTGAATTCCTTTGTCCCGACGCGCTTCTTCCGGCAGGCCGGAGATTTTTTGGCAAAAAGCTGCGTGTTGCTCCGCAACCCTTTTCGAGTTGCCACGCGCATCGATACCCAATACGTATTCGGCGGTATCCCAAAGCAGATTGGCGGCGATTCCACTGGTTTTTTTTGCGCCTATAGGCACCCTGTAGCGCCGCGCAGTTTTCTT
>JAIRZC010000126.1 GCA_031267455.1 Accumulibacter sp.
CGGAGATGCAGTTGATCGCCATGAACTGCGCTTGCATATCGGTCGGAAACGCCGGGTAGGGTTCAGTGCGAACGCTCACGGCCTTGAGGCGGGGTGGCGCGTCAAGGGAAATCGCGTCCGCCTCGCATGAGATATTGCAACCGGCTTCGGCAAGCTTGGCGATCACGGCGTCCAGGCACGAAGGCAGGGCGCGCGTCAGGCGGACACTTCCTCCGGTTGCCGCGGCGGCGCACAGGTAGGTTCCCGTTTCGATGCGGTCGGGCATGACCGCATGAGTTGCGCCGTGAAGGCGCTCGACGCCATGGATGACTACGCGGCCACTCCCCGCGCCCGAAACACGCGCGCCCATCGCGTTCAGACAGTCTGCAAGATCGACGACCTCTGGCTCACGAGCGGCGTTTTCGATGATCGTCTCGCCTTCCGCAAGTGTAGCCGCCATCATCAGGTTTTCAGTGCCGGTCACGGTCACGATATCGGTTACGATGCTCGTTCCGCGCAGGCGCTTTGCCCGTGCGTGGACGTAGCCTTGCTCGACATTGATTTCCGCGCCCATCGCCCGCAGGCCCTTGATGTGCTGGTCGATCGGGCGCGCGCCGATCGCGCAGCCCCCAGGCAGCGAGACGCGGGCTTCGCCGAGCCGCGCGACAAGCGGGCCGAGCACGAGGATCGATGCGCGCATGGTCTTGACCATGTCATACGGCGCCAGCGGATTGGATAATCCGACGCTACCCAGCGTCATTTCTCCGCCGCCTTCGTCGAAAACGGTAGCGCCCATTTGTTTCAGCAAGCGCCGCATTGTAGAGATATCGTTGAGCGCCGGGACATTTTTCAGATGGAGCGGTTCGGCGCTCAACAATCCGGCACAGAGAATCGGGAGCGCGGCGTTTTTTGCGCCGGAGACGGCGATTTCACCATTCAGGGGTATCCCCCCGCGAATCAGGAGTTTATCCACGCAAGGCTTCCAGTTCGGAGGACGTCAAGGTTTTCATCGAGAGCGCATGAAGCTCGCCTGAATCGAAGTACGGTTTCAACACGGCATTGATCATTTGCTGGCGCGCGACCCGGTTCCTTCCCTCGAACGCGGGACTGACGATGACGGCTTCGTAATGCCTGCCGTCGCTCTCGACGATGACTTCCTCGCAGAAAAAGGCGCCGGAAATCATTCTTTTGATGTCTTCGCACTCGATCATGTAAATCAATACCTCAGCTTGTAGCCGCTGCGCAGCATGAGCAGCGCGAGAGCGGCGACGATGAAAAGACTGGCCAGCCCGACGACCAGGCTGAGTTCCGGCGCGGCGTCGGATACGCCGAAGAAGCCGTAACGAAAGCCGTCGATCATATAGAAAATCGGATTGAAATGCGAAACCTTTTGCCAGAAGGCCGGCAATGAATGAATCGAATAAAACACACCGGAGAGCATCGTCAGCGGCATGATCAGGAAATTCTGAAATCCCGCGAGTTGATCGAATTTGTCGGCCCATATCCCCGCGACGATTCCGAACGCGCCCATCAAGGCGCCGCCCATGGCAAAGAAGACGAAAATCCATCCCGGCGCGGCGAATGCAAGCGGTGAAAACCCGCAGGTCACGGCGAAAACGCCGAATCCGACCATCACCCCGCGAAGCGCGGCGGCAGTCATGTAGGCCATGAAAAACTCGATGTAGCCGATTGGTGGCAGGAGCACGAAAATCACACTGCCGGTTACCTTGGACTGGATCAGGCTCGAAGAACTGTTGGCAAAGGCGTTCTGCAATACGGACATCATGACGAGTCCGGGAATCAGGAAGGACATGTAGCGGATTCCGTTGATCCGTGTCTGCGTATCGAGGACACTCGAAAAGATCAGGAGATAGAGCAGCGAGGTCAGGACAGGCGCGGCGATCGTTTGGAAACCGACTTTCCAGAAGCGCAGTACCTCCTTATGCAACAGCGTGCCAAAGCCGCTCATACGGTCGCGCCCTTTTCGTCGCTTTTCCCAATCCCGTCATTCCCGCGCATCACACGCACGAACACGTCTTCGAGATCCGTTTGCAGAAGCTGCAATTCCTCGAAAACCTGCGCGGATTCGCGAACCGCGGCGAGTAACGGTTCAATGTCTTCCAAAGCATCTAACCGAAAAACCCAATGGCCTTGGTCCAAAACAGAACGGCTGCGCAAGGCTTCGGGCAGGATGTTTCCGTTTTTGAGACGCATCGAAAGCACGCGGTTCGCATTTTCCGCCAACAGGTTGCGCGTCGTGTCGAGCGCAACGACACGCCCGCGATTGAGCATCGCGATTCTTCCGCAAAGCGACTCGGCTTCTTCGAGGTAATGCGTCGTCAGGATGACCGTGTGCCCCTCGCGGTTCAGGCGGCGGATGAATTGCCAGAGTATCTGGCGCAACTCGACGTCGACGCCGGCCGTCGGTTCGTCGAGGACGATGACCTGTGGCTTATGCACAAGCGCCTGGGCGATCAATACGCGACGTTTCATCCCTCCTGACAGGCTGCGCATGTTAACGTCCGCCTTTTGGCTCAAATCGAGGTTTTCGAGAAGCTCGTCTATCCAAGCGTCGTTGCGGAGGACGCCGAAATAGCCAGACTGGATGCGCAGGGTTTCGCGCACAGTGAAAAAAGGGTCGAAAACAAGTTCCTGCGGAACGATGCCCAAACGACGGCGCGTTTCGCGGTAGTCGCCCACGACGTCAAAACCCATGACGCTGAGCTTTCCGGCGTCAGCGCGCGCCAAGCCGGCGAGGCAGGAAATCAAGGTCGTTTTTCCCGCGCCGTTGGGCCCGAGCAAGCCGAAAAACTCGCCTTCCTCGATCTCGAGCGAGATGCCATCGATCGCGCGCAACGCGCCGAAAGCCTTTCGGACATTCTGCAAGGAAACAGCGACTCCCATGGCGAGGAAAGTAGCCTGCGGAGTATCAATCGACCGGAAGGAGGCCGGATACGCCGTAGAGTGCCGCGAGCGACCGCATTCCCTCTGGAAGCGCGGCAACCCGCACCGTCACGCCGCGCTCTCGCGCAACGCGCAACCAACGGAAAAGCACGGCCAGCGCCGAGGAATCCACCTCTTCGACCGAGGAAAAGTCGTAGGTCAGCGTCCCGGCGCCGGGGCGCAGAAATCCGATCCCCGCCTCAAATACGTCAGGCGCGATGGTGACGCGCAGGGGT
>JAIRZC010000164.1 GCA_031267455.1 Accumulibacter sp.
ACTGTTTTCGCTTCGCCGCCGAATCGACAACACCGTCCAGACGCTGAACCGCATCGTCGGGCGCGATCCGGGGACTCCGCTCGAAGTACGCGGGAAAATCCCCGCGCTGCGTGAGGAGATTCCGGAAAAAACCCGCCTCGTCGAACTCGCGCTGCAAAATAATCCGAGAATTCGTGGCTCGGCGCTCGAAATCAGCGCAGCCGAAAAAGGCATCGAATACGCCAAGAAATCCTATCTGCCGAATTTCGAAATCGTCGTGACAAAAACGAGCGACAACCCGCCGTGGGGTTTTGGCGGAAACGAGTACGGGATGGAACTCGACATCATCCTGCCGACCTGGGGCTTTACGAAGGAAAGAGCGAGCGTCGACCAGGCGCGCGCCTCGCTGATCGCGTCGCGCGCCAACGAACAAGTCGTCCGCCAGCAGCTGCTCCTTGATCTTGCGGCACATCATAACCTCCTCCTTCAGGCCCGCGAGCAGATTCGTTTCCTCCGGACGAGGCAACTCGGACAGGCGCAGGTCGCCTGGCGTCTCGCGCGGCAGAGCTATTCGACGAACAACGGCGGTCGAGGCTTTACCGAGCTTCTTCTCGCGCAGACGAACCTGCGTTCGACCGAACTCTCGCTTCTTCAGGCGGAAGCGTCCGCCGCACAGGCCTGGAGCAACATCGAATCCATCACAGGAACGACGATCGAATGAAGGGCGGTACACCGTCGGCTTTCGGGAAAAGCAACTCATGGAAAAATTGAAAAAGTTTTTGCCAGTCTTCCTGCTTTTTGCAGGAATAGGCATCGGCTGGTTCATCGGATACCGCGAGCGAAGCGAAATCATCGAGGAAGAGCCGCCGGAAAAGGCGCGCGAAGCTGCCACGGTCAGGGATTCGATTCGCGCGTCAGAAGGCGGCTTCAACCCCGATTTCGTCAGGATCGAACGGGTGGAATCGACCGATGTTCCCGATGCGGTACTCATTTCGGGGAAACTCGCCACAAACGCCGAGCGTGTCCACCTCGTTTCGTCGCGGGTCGCGGGACGTCTCGACCGTATCCTCGCTTTTGAAGGAACGAAAGTCGCGATGGGCCAGCCGGTCGCCGAACTCTTCAGTCCCGACTGGATCTCGGCGCAAAACGAATACCTGCTTGCCCGAAACGCTGTCCGCGCGATGAACGCCACGGCGCAAAAAGACCTCATCGAAGAAGCGAAGTTCACCGAACGGTCGGTTGTCAGCCGGATGAAAGTTCTCGGCGCATCGAATAGCGACATCGGCGGAATCGAGAAAACGGGACGTGTCGACACTCATCTCAAACTGCGCGCTCCGATCGCAGGAACGATCGTGAAGCGCAACATGGACCCCGGCGCTTTCCTCGGAATCGGCGACGATTTCATGACGATCGCCGATACGTCGCAAATATGGTTCGTCGGCAATTTTTACGAAAAGGATTACGCGCGAGTGAAACTCGGACAAACGATCCAGCTTCAGGTTCCCGCGCTCCCCGGAAAACTGTTCCAGGGTACGGTCAATTACATCGGAACGACGGTCGACCCCGTCACGCACGTTCTTCCGGTCCGCTGTACCGTCGAGAATCCAGGCGACGAACTTCGACCCGAACTCTTCGCATCGGGGCAGCTCGTCACGGGAACGAGAAAAGCTGTTGTCATTCCAAAAGGCGCTGTCGTCTCGATCCGCCAGAATTCTTTTATTTTCGTCGAGATCGAACCGGACCGTTTCCACCGCGTCCCCGTAACGATAAATACGCTCGGAGACGGCAGGGTCGTCGCGACGACCGGGCTTTCGGGCGGCGAGCGTATCGTCGTCGAGGGGGCGACCCTGATCAACGAGGCCATCATTCGAGGTTGATTTTCCATCATGGCGATTCCTTCCTCTCCGATCAACAATGTCCTCAAGTTCCGGGTTGTTGTCCTTCTCGCCTGCGCCGGTCTGGTCGCGCTGGGTCTGTGGTCGTTGAAGCATCTCCCGATCGAACCTTACCCGAACATCTCGCCGCTCAATATTCAGGTCATCACCCAATGGCCTGGGAACAGTACGCTGGAAATCGAGCGGCAACTGACGATCCCGATCGAAACAGCATTGGCGGGCGTTCCCGATATCCGGGCTTTCCGTTCGGTTTCGGCTTTCGGTCTCTCCGTCGTGACACTCCAGTTTCACGAGGGTTCCGATCCGTTCAAGGCGCGGCAGAACGTCCAGCTTTATCTGACGAACGCAAGCTTGCCTTCGGGCGTCCAGTCGCGTCTCAGTCCGGACGCGGACGCGCTCGGCGAGGTTCTGCGCTTTCGCCTCGAAAGCGACCGGCACGACCTGATCACGTTGAAGACCTATCAGGACTGGGATATCTACAAGCTGCTCAAGATCGTTCCCGGTGTTGCTGAAGTCACGGGTTTCGGCGGTCTCGTCAAGCAATATCAGGTCCGCCCGGTTCCCGGAAAGCTCCAGGCCTATGGCGTCTCGCTCGACCAGCTCGTCATGGCGCTCTCCAACGCAAACGCGAATGTCGGTGGCGATGTGCTGAACAATGGAGAGCAGCGTTATGTCGTCCGCGGCGTCGGCCTGATTCAATCGGAAGACGACATCCGCGACATCGTCGTCGTCGAGAACCGGGGAATCCCGATCCATGTCGGCGACCTGGCCGAAGTCGGCGTCGGATTCGCGCCGCGCCTCGGCCAGGTGCAGTTCAACGATATGGACGAAGTCGTCGAAGGCATCGTCCTGATGCGCCGCGGCGGAAACGCGACCGAAATGCTCAATCGCGTCCGCGATCGCGTCCAGGAAATCAATACGCGCGGACTCCTGCCTGAAGGGTTGAAGATCATTCCCTTCTACGACCGCCAGAATTTGCTCGATCTTACGACGGATACCGTCAAACACGCGCTCTTCTTTGGGATATCGCTTGTTCTGGTCGTCTTGTACCTGTTTCTCGGCAGTTTTCGCGCAGCCCTGGCCGTAGCGGCGGTCATTCCTCTGGCCTTGTGCGCTTCGTTTACCGGTATGCAAAAACTGGGCGTTCCCGCGAACCTGATTTCGCTTGGCGCAATCGACTTCGGACTGATCGTCGATGCGGCGGTGATCATGATCGAAAACATCATGCGCAGGATGGAGGATAATGCCGAAGAAGGCACATGGAATTCCATCGTGGCAGCCTCGGCAGAGGTTCAACGCGCGATGATTTTTTCCACCTGCATCATCATCGTCGCCTACTCGCCGCTCTTCATCATGGATGGTGTCGAGGGAAAAATATTCAAGCCTATGGCCTACACGATGGGAATCGCGCTCATGGCATCGATCGTTTTGTCCCTCACTTTCATTCCTTCGATCTCCTACATGCTATTCAAGGGAGGCATTCAGAATCACTCTCCAAAATTCGTCGCCTGGATTCTTGAGCGGTATAAGCCCTTATTGCGTCGTTTACTGGCGTACCCGAAATCCGTTTTTGGAGTCGTGTTGCTGTTTTTCGGAATAGCCTTGTGGGGAGGAGTCAATCTGGGCACCAGCTTTCTGCCGACCCTGGAGGAAAATAATCTGTGGATACGCGTACTGCTCCCGAATACGGTTGATCTCCCCTATTCATCCCAGTTTGCCAAGAAAATCCGCACCTACCTTTATCAACAGCCCGAAGTCAACACGGTCGTTACACAAATCGGGCGCCCCGACGACGGAACGGACATTGGAGGCGTATTCAATCTGGAATTCGCCACTTATTTCAAGCATCCGGATCAATGGCCCAAGGGAGAAAACCGCCTGACTGTAATCAAGCGCATTGAGGACACCCTTGGGAATATCCCAGGTATCAATTACAGCTTTTCACAGTATATTCAAGACAACGTCAATGAGGCGCTTTCCGGGGTAAAAGGCGAGAACTCGGTCAAGGTATTCGGCGACGATCTGGTCACGCTGAACGATACCGCTGTGGAAATATTGCGGGTCTTGAAAGGCGTCCAAGGCGTCGAAGAAGTCGGCATCTTCCGGGAACTTGGCCAGCCGACGTTGAACATCTCGATCGACCGCGCGGCCGCGGCGCGCTTCGGCGTCAATGTCGCGGACGTCAACAGCGTGGTGCAAAATGGACTGGGTGGAAATGCGGCAACCTCGGTACTCGAAGGCGAACGGGTTTTCGACCTGGCCGTCCGCTATACCGAAACGCATCGCGAAAGCGTCGAGCGTATCCGCAACCTCCTGCTCGATACGCCGAACGGTCAGCGGATTCCCTTGTCGATGGTCGCGACCGTCGAAGTGACCGACGGCCCCTTCTTCATTTACCGCGAACGCGCGCGGCGTTATATCGCGGTCAAATTCAGCGTCCGCGGACGCGACCTGGGATCGGCCGTCGCCGAGGCGCAAAAGAAAATCGGACAGGAAATTGAACTTCCACGAGGCTATCGAATGACGTGGGACGGACAATTCAACCAGATGAAAGAAGCCCAGAAAAAACTGGCCGTCATCATCCCGATTACGCTGCTCGTGATCTTCCTGCTCCTATATTCGACATTCGGCAACGGACGCGACGCGGGGCTTGTCCTGCTCAATGTCCCCTTCGCGGCGATCGGAGGTATCGCGGCGCTCTTCATTTCCGGTGAAGAACTCAGCATCTCCGCGGGAATCGGCTTTCTCTCGCTCTTTGGCATTGCGATCCAGGATGGCGTAATTCTCCTTTCCTATATCACAAAAAATCTGGAAGAAACAACAGGGAAAATCCAGGAGGCTATTATCAAGGGCGCTTCACTTCGGCTTCGCCCCGTCCTGATGACCGCCCTGCTTGCGAGTTTCGGCCTCCTTCCCGCCGCGCTCTCTCATGCCATTGGCTCGCAAGCGCAGCGTCCGCTCGCGCTCGTCATCGTCGGCGGAATGGTCACGACGACACTCCTGACCTTGCTCGTTCTTCCCGTCATCTACGCCTGGATGCGCGGCGAGGAAAAAACCGGCCTTTCCGAACGACTCGAAGAATT
>JAIRZC010000147.1 GCA_031267455.1 Accumulibacter sp.
TGAAAGGCGCTGTGGATCCCAACGATTTCAAAGCCAACTTGATCGCGATTGGTTATGAACATTCGCTGTCGAAGCGCACGACCCTGAAGGCTTACTACTCGCGTATCTCCAATAAAGACGCCGCGCGATATAACTACGGGATTGGAAACATCACTGGCGCGCAGACAGGTTCCAACCCGACCGGCTTTTCAGTGGGCCTCCGTCACTCGTTCTGATATCGCCTGACCGCGATTTCAAAATTAAATGGGCGCTTTCGGGCGCCCATTTTTTTCGTGACCGCAGGCACGCGCAAGGAAGAGTGAAATGCGGATGATTTTTTTTGCGCTCGCGTCTATAATGCTTGGCTATCCGAGGAGCGTTGCAGGACCGTCGATCGACGGCGGTTCCAGGCTCGGCGCATAACGGCGCTCACTTTTCAACCCGCGACGGTCGCGGTGAGGAGTGAGAGCGCTTTTTCCTCGCGTTTTCCCATTTTTCTCTCCCGCTTAAAACCGCCTCGTTTTTAAGGAGAGACACTGTGCCTGTTTTTACCGATTGTATCGTTGCCGACGCCGAACTCGCCGGCTGGGGACGCAGGGAAATACGGATTGCCGAAACCGAAATGCCGGGCCTCATCGCGATCCGTGAGGAATTTTCACCCACGCAACCTTTGAGGGGCGCGAGGATTTCCGGTTCGCTTCACATGACGATCCAGACGGCCGTCCTGATCGAGACGCTCGTCGCGCTGGGCGCCGAAGTCCGCTGGGCGTCGTGCAATATTTTTTCGACGCAGGATCACGCCGCCGCGGCAATCGCGGCGCGAAAAATCGCGGTTTTCGCCGTCAAGGGCGAATCGCTGGCCGATTACTGGGATTATACGCACCGCATTTTCGACTGGCCCGCGGAGAAAAACGGCGGGAAGGTCTGCAGCAACATGATCCTGGACGACGGCGGCGACGCGACGCTTCTTTTGCATCTCGGCGCGCGCGCCGAAAAAGACGCTTCCGCGCTCGACTCGCCGTCTTCCGAAGAGGAGAAAATTCTTTTCGCCGCGATCCGCTCGCGTCTTGCCATAGACCCCGCGTGGTATTCGACGCGCCTCGGGAAAATCCGTGGCGTGACCGAGGAGACGACGACCGGCGTCCACCGCCTGTACCAGATGCACCGGAACGGCGAATTGAGGATTCCCGCGATCAACGTCAACGATTCCGTGACGAAGTCCAAATTCGACAATCTTTACGGCTGCCGGGAATCGCTCGTCGATGGCATAAAGCGCGCGACCGACGTGATGATCGCCGGGAAGGTCGCCGTCGTCTGCGGCTACGGCGATGTCGGCAAAGGGTGTTCGCAGGCGCTGCGCGCGCTTTCCGCGCAGGTATGGGTAACCGAAATCGATCCGATCTGCGCCCTCCAGGCTGCGATGGAGGGTTATCGCGTCGTGACGATGGAGTATGCCGCCGATAGGGCCGACCTTTTCGTCACGACGACGGGAAATTTCCACGTCATTACGCACGATCACATGCGAAGGATGAAGGATCAGGCGATCGTCTGCAATATCGGGCACTTCGACAACGAAATCGACGTGGCCTCGCTCGAAAAATACCCGTGGGAAGAAATCAAGCCGCAGGTCGACCATGTCATTTTCCCGGACGGAAAGCGCCTCATCCTGCTCGCGAAAGGGCGTCTCGTAAATCTGGGCTGCGCGACCGGTCATCCGAGTTATGTCATGTCGTCGAGTTTCGCGAACCAGACGCTTGCGCAGATCGAGCTTTTTACCCGAACGGCCGATTATCCGATCGGCGTCTATACGCTCCCGAAGCGGCTCGACGAAAAAGTCGCGCGCCTGCAGCTTGCGCGGTTCAACGCGGAATTGACGACATTGTCCGACGCGCAGGCGCGTTATATCGGCGTTCCCGTCGAAGGGCCGTACAAGGCCGAACATTACCGTTATTGATTTGCCGGGAGGTACTCGTGAGACAAAAAATTGAACTTTCGATCGAATTTTTTCCCCCGCAGACGGCCGAGGGCGTCGAGAAGCTGCGCTCGGTCCAAAAACGGTTTGCCGCGCTGAATCCCGACTTTTATTCGGTCACTTTCGGAGCGGGCGGGGCGACGCGCGAGCGCACTTTCGATATCGCCCGGCAGATCAAGGCCGAAGGGTTTCGCGTAGCGCCGCATTTGTCGTGCGTCGGTTCGACGAGCGGAAAGATTCGGGAAATCCTGGAGGATTATCGCTCGGCGGGAATCGGCGACGTCGTCGCGCTGCGCGGCGACCTGCCCTCCGGGACGGCGGAAGCCGGCGAATTCCGCCACGCGGCCGAACTCGTCGAATTCATCCGCGGAGAGACTGGAGACCATTTCCATATCAAGGTCGCGGCTTATCCTGAATGGCATCCGCAGGCGAGACACCCGCGCGACGATCTTTCGGGATTCGTGAAAAAAGTCGGCGCCGGCGCGAATTCGGCGATTACGCAGTATTTTTACAACGCCGACGCGTATTTCCACTTCGTCGACGATGTCCGCGCGCTCGGCGTTACGATTCCGATCGTTCCGGGCGTCATGCCGATCAACAGTTTTTCGAAACTCGCGCGTTTTTCCGACAATTGCGGCGCCGAGATTCCCCGCTGGATGCGGCGCAAATTCGAGGAACTCAGCGACGATACGGACTCGATAAAAAAACTTGGCCTCGATCTCGTCACGAGTCTTTGCGAGCGTCTTTTGGCAGGAGGCGCTCCGGGGCTTCACTTTTTTTCGATGAATCAGTCGGCGCTGACGCTGGAGATATGCTCGCGCCTGGGTCTTTCTTCCTGACGCTTCCCACGAGCAGTACGCCGGAAAGGACGAGCGCCGTTCCGACGACCTGCGCGGACGAGATTCCCTCGTCGAGAAGCCACCAGCCAAAAAAGACCGTCAGTACCGGCCCGAGCGCGCCGATCAGCACCGAACGCGACGCGCCGATCCTGCGCGTCGCCGCCGAAAGCATGAAAACGGGCAGGATGGTCGAAAAGACGGCCATCGCAATGCCGTAGAAATAGATCGGCGCGCTCTGGACGAGCGACGAGACCGGTTGCGCGATGAAGAAGTGAATTTCCGTCGCGGCGACCGAGACGAGCGTCGCCAGCGACGAGAAGCGGGCGACGCCAAAGCGGCGGATGGCGGTCTCGCTGTATGCCTGGTAGATCGCGTAGCTCAACGACGCGCAAAATACCAGGCTCGCGCCGATGACGACCTGGCGGACCTCGCTGGCGACCCGAAGGTCGTGCGCAAAGGCCAGCCCGATTCCGGCGTAGGACAAGACCATCGATTTCACTTCGCGAGCGTCGAAGGATTTTCCCATGAACGCGACGCCGATGAGAATCGTCAGCATCGGATAGGTGAAGAGGATCAGGCGTTCGAGTCCGGCCGAGATGTATTGCAGTCCCATGAAGTCGAGTATGCTCGAACCGTAGTAGCCGAAGAGGCCGAGTACGGTCAGGAAGGCCCAGTCGCGCCTGGAGATCGGCGGCCCCGCGCGCATCGAGGCAAGCGCGACCCAGAGAAAGACCGGGAGCGAAAAAATCATCCGGAACGAAAGGAGCGTGACCGCGTCGACCGGCGCGGCCATATACGCCAGTTTGACGAAGATGGCTTTCAGCGAAAACCCGAGCGCGGACAGAACGGCAAAGACAACTCCCACGCGCTCGGGAGAAAAACGGTTGAAGAACATGTGTGATGACCGCTGATATCTCTGCCCGCAAGCGGGCGAAACAGGAACAAAAAATCTTTCATTTTCATCCGATTATCCGCCTGAATGGCGATGTTTCAAATCGGAACCGGTTTATGATGAATCACCGGG
>JAIRZC010000268.1 GCA_031267455.1 Accumulibacter sp.
AATGCCAAGGCAGTGGCAGCCGTCCAATGGTGCAAGCACGCTTCGGAATATACCGCGAGCGTCGGCGGCAAGCCGTGGAAATACATTCTGGTTCCGCACGATGAAGTGAAGGAGTCGGAAAAGTTGCCCGGCTATTTGCGCTTCGAGCAGAAGGCTTGAGACCAGAGGGAAACCGGTGGTCGCCCTCGCCCGAATCTCCGAAAACGGGGCCATCCCGTTGCGCAACGAGGCGCGCCGGCGGGCATTCAGCGCCGAATCGCCCGCCTCAGAACGCCGGGCGCGATCATGGCGATATCCGAAGCCGACCTTGGCAAAAAAGGGCGGCCAATGCCGCAAACAGGGCGGAGAATACGGCCCGGAAGACCTGACCCTGAGGAGAAAGCCTGGTTTTCATCCGAGGGAATCATTGTCTTCCAGGCTTCTGGACGACTTCGCCGGAAAATTCAATCGCGCCTCCCGGCCCGCCGCGCCCCAGCGTTCGTTTATGCGAAAAAGCTTATCTGACCCTGTGAAATCGGGGAAGCCCGCCGCGCCGATTTTTCCATGTTCGCCCTCCATGTCCCCCGCTTTCCCCGGTTCATTTCTCAATCGCCGCGAAATATCGGCCGGCATCTCGTCGGGCTTGACGCGCCGGCCTCAAAACACCTCATTTTTTGGGCCGGAAAATGCTGTTTTTCTTGCCTCGAAGCCATGGATAAAGTAGGATTATAAGTTCAAGAGGCATTCTCAAAAATAGAAGAGTGGAGCCGGATTTCCTCGGGCAAAATCCAGGATAGGGCATTCATATCGAAAAGAATACCTCCCATTTTTTTACTCAGTGAAAGGTGCTGCAATGTCTAACGAGAAACTACCTGACTCATCCAATCTGGATCAATGGAAACAGGCCGCGCTCAAGTCCGCCCCGAAAACCGCCGCGGATCCCGCGAAATGGCTCGAAGGCGTCAAATGGGTCACTCCCGAGGGTCTTGAAGTCAAGCCCCTTTACACCAAAAAAGACATCGAGAATCTGCCCAGCACGGATACGCTGCCCGGCTTTCCTCCCTATGTCCGCGGCCCGCAAGCCACGATGTACGCGGTTCGCCCCTGGACGATCCGCCAATACGCGGGATTCTCCACCGCCGAAGCGTCGAACGCCTTCTATCGCAAGGTTCTGTCGACCGGCGGTCAAGGCGTGTCGGTAGCTTTCGACCTGGCCACGCACCGCGGCTACGATTCGGACAATCCCCGCGTCGTCGGTGACGTCGGAAAAGCCGGCGTGGCGATCGATTCGATTGAAGACATGAAGATCCTCTTCAATCAAATCCCGCTTCACAAAATATCCGTTTCGATGACCATGAACGGCGCGGTTCTTCCGATCCTGGCCGGCTACATCGTCGCCGCTGAAGAACAACCCGAAGAAGTTGGCGGGAGCGTCGCGCAAAAAGACCTGACCGGAACGATTCAGAACGACATTCTGAAAGAGTTCATGGTCCGTAATACCTACATCTACCCGCCGGCTCCGTCGATGCGCATCGTCGGCGATATCTTCCGCTACACCGCGCAAAATATGCCGAAGTTCAACTCGATTTCGATCTCCGGCTACCACATCTCCGAAGCAGGCGCGAGTCAGGCGCTCGAACTGGCCTTTACGCTGGCGGACGGCATCGAATACGTCAAGACGGGTATCGCCTCTGGAATGGACGTCGACGATTTTGCGGGTCGCCTGTCGTTCTTCTGGGCCACCGGCATCAACTTCTACCTCGAAATCGCGAAGATGCGCGCCGCGCGCCTCCTGTGGCACCGCATCATGACCAATTTCGGCGCGAAGAAAGAAAAGTCGAAGATGCTGCGGACGCACACGCAAACCTCCGGCTGGTCGCTGACCGAACAAGACCCGTACAACAACGTGATCCGCACGACGATCGAAGCCCTCTCGGCCGTCTTCGGCGGAACGCAGTCGCTGCACACGAACTCGTTCGACGAAGCCATCGCTCTGCCGAGCGACACCTCGTCCCGCATCGCGCGGAACACGCAGGTCATCATCCAGGAAGAAACCCACATCTGTAATGTCGTCGATCCGTGGGCTGGTTCCTACCTGATGGAAACGCTGACCCAGCAAATGGGCGACAAGGCCTGGTCG
This sequence comes from Accumulibacter sp., assembly GCA_031267455.1. Lineage (GTDB taxonomy): Bacteria > Pseudomonadota > Gammaproteobacteria > Burkholderiales > Rhodocyclaceae > Propionivibrio. The sequence goes on from JAIRZC010000268.1 coordinate 2,120, forward strand.
ATCATCGAAGAAGTCCAAACGATGGGCGGCATGGTCAAGGCGATCGAATCCGGCTGGGCCAAGATGCAGGTCGAAAGCTGCGCGGCGGAAACTCAGGCGCTCATCGATTCCGGCAAGAAGGTCATCGTCGGTGTCAACAAGTACCGCCTGGCGAAGGAAGATACGGTCGATATTCTCGAAGTCGACAACGACGCCGTTCGCAAGTCGCAAGTCGCCCGCCTCGATCAAATCCGCAAGACCCGCGACAGCGCAAAGACGCAGGCCGCTCTCGACGCGCTGACCGAAGCCGCCGCCGATCCATCCAAGGGCAACCTGCTCGATCTGACGATCAAGGCAGTCCGTCTGCGCGCAACCGTCGGCGAAATCTCGGATGCCCTGGAAAAGGTCTTCGGGCGTTACCGCGCCACCAACCAAACCATCTCGGGTGTTTATGGAGCTATCGTGGAAAGTCAGGAAAGCTGGAAAGCCATCCAGGCGGATATCAAGAAGTTCGAAGGAGCGCACGGACGTCGTCCGCGCCTGATGGTCGCCAAGCTGGGCCAGGACGGTCACGACCGCGGCTCCAAAGTCGTCGCGACCGCGCTTGCCGACCTGGGCTTCGACATCGACGTCGGTCCTCTGTTCCAAACGCCGGAAGAAGCCGCGCGTCTTGCGATTGAAAACGATGTCCATGCGATCGGCTGCTCCTCGCTGGCCGCCGGCCACAAGACCCTCGTTCCGCAACTCATCGAAGCGCTCAAGAAGCAAGGCTCCGAGGATATCATCGTCGTCGTCGGCGGCGTCATTCCGCCTCAGGACTACGATGCTCTGTTCGCAGGTGGCGCCAAGGCGGTATTCGGACCGGGAACGCGCATCGAAGATGCCGCCAGGAAAGTCCTGGACGAAATCAACAAAGCTTTCCCGGCCAAGTAAGCAAAGAGGAACGAAATGGATGCAAAACTTTCAGCGGGCGAGGCGCTGTCGGTCGAAGACCAGGAACTTGTGGACGGCCTCCTGGCCGGGAAGCGTCGCCCGCTCGCGAAAACCATTACGTTGATCGAGTCTACGCTTCTTGCGCACCAGCAGCGCGCCCGAAAAGTCGTCGCATCCATCCTGCCCCACACCGGGCGCGCCATTCGTGTCGGCGTTTCCGGTGTACCGGGCGCGGGAAAATCGACCTTTATCGAAGTTCTCGGAATCTGGTTGATCGAGCGCGGTCACAAGTTGGCGATCCTGGCTGTCGATCCTTCATCCTCGCTTTCAGGAGGTTCGATTCTTGGCGATAAAACGCGGATGGAGATGCTTTGCCAGCACGAGGAAGCCTTCATTCGCCCAAGCCCGTCCGCGGGTTCTCTGGGCGGCGTCGCCGCGAAAACACGCGAAGCCATGCTCGCGTGCGAAGCGGCAGGTTACGACGTCATTCTCGTCGAGACCGTCGGCGTGGGCCAGAGCGAAACGACCGTCGCCGGTATGGTCGACATGTTCGTCCTCCTGCAATTGCCCAACCAGGGCGATGAATTGCAGGCGATCAAGAAGGGGATCGTCGAAATCGCCGACCTCGTCGCGATCAATAAAATCGACATCAATCCGAATCATGCCGCCGTTTGCATCGCGCAGTGGAAGCAGGCGCTGCACATGCTGCGCCCGACTTCGCCGAACTGGACGGTGCCGGTCATTGGCATCAGCGCCATGAACAGGATCGGAGTGGACGAATTCTGGGGGTCTATCGAAAGATACCGCGAGACCATGACAAAGACCGGCGAGCTGGAACAGAAACGCCGGAATCAGGCCCTTTCCTGGATGTGGAGCATGATCGAAGGCGGTCTCAAGCAGCTTTTCCGCAACAACCCGGTGGTTGAAGCGGAATTGCCGAAACTCTCGCAGCAGGTCTCCCAAGGCCTGATCACGCCGGGAGCGGCTTCCGAGAAACTCCTCGATTACGTGCGATCCAGAGATTGAGGCTTCACGCTCATGAATTCAACGGCGGCCAATGGCCGCCGTTTTTTTGCTTGCGAATCCAGAAGACAGAGCAATCGCTTTGCAATCCGTGATCGGCGACCAGTGTGGGGCGAGCACTGCCTTCTGTCCTCGGACCCGGCGTCACAGCGCGAAAGTCCGGGGGGTATCCAAAAACGGGAAGGCGTGGCAGACCACGTCGGTTCTGTCGATGAGAACGACGTTGTATTCCGGCGACTCGTCGCACCCACGCATCGTTCCGCCTTCCTCCGCGCGGTTTCCATCGGGAAGCACCTGATGAACGATGCTCCGCGCGACCGAAAAAGGAATTCCGCGCCAGTTACCGAAAAGGCTTCGATGCAAGTGACCGACGAAGAGATGGCGGACTCGACTCCCATAGAGCGACAGAACCGAATGAAGCGCTTCCGGGTCGAGGAGCCTCCGCGCGTCCATCGAGGGAATTCCACTCACGAAAGGCGGGTGATGAAACGCGATGAAGATATCTTCATGCGCGTCGCCCAGGCTATCGAGTTCATTTTGGAGACCCAGCGCGCGTTTTTCGTCAAAAACATCGTATGCGGCACCCTGAAGTGTCGTATCGAGAAAAATGAAAAAACCCACGGGCGTCCGTAGCGCCGAGGGCATCCAGCATCCCGCTTTGAGCGCGTCGAGATTCCCGGAAAATGATGGAAAGGTCGCGTGCATCCAATCGGCATTGTCGTGGTTCCCCGGAAGGGCAAGCACAGGAATCCGCAGGCGCAGCGCTTCCTTTTGAAGAAGCCAGTAGCTCTTTGCCCCCCCGTCTTCGCTGATGTCTCCGGTGATCAGGACGAAACGCGCGTCCGCATGCCATTCCTGGATCGCGTCAAAACATTTTCTCAAGTTTTCCTCGGGAAAAATCCCGTGCAACAGATTCCCGGGAGGCAGAAGGTGCGTATCGCTCATATGAATGCATTTCATCGAACTTTTCCCCATTGGAAACCCCTTTTTCAGATTCAGACTGAGAATCGCGCGCGAGAGCTACGGCCCATTCAAGCGCGATTCGCTTTGGCAGGGGTGTGGAAGGATGGAAACATCATGATTCGACGGAGCCGTGAAGGACGGCTGAGACACCGCCGCCCTTCCCTTTTCCACAAAGCTTATTTCTTGAGGAGTTCGGCGACCTCGCGGGATGCCGCCTTGATTCCTTCTTCCGGATCCGTCTTTTTCCCGACGATCGCTTGCAGCCTGTCCTTGATTACGTCGATGATCTTCAGGGTATTGGTTCCTGGAAATGAATACCAACGGAATATCATCGGAATTTGCCGAAGCGAAGTCCTGAAATTCGGGTTGGCCTCATAGAAATCCTTCAGCGCCGCCGTTCCCTTCACGTGCATGGGCATGTAGCCGGAGCCTCGAACCTGGATCGCTGTTCCCACAGGACCAGCGGCAAACATCGCATACTCGTAGGCGGCTTTCGCCCTGGCCGGGTCCTTTGTGATGATCATTCCGCCGTTTCCGCCGTTGGGAAGATAACGTCGTCCCGTCGTTCCCGGCGGAAAAAGTCCGGTACGCATCTCAAAACCACTGGTTTTGTCCTGAACGCCCTTCAACCACGAGGTCGATGCGGCGTAGAATCCAACCCGACCCGCAATGAAAGCCTGTTCTCCTTGCAAACGTGTCCAGTCTTTCATGACACCTTCATCGATAAAACGCCGAAGAAGCTTTGCGGCGCGGACCCCAGCCGGATCGGCGATCGTGACGCGCGTTTCCCTTTCGTCCATCATCGACCCGCCCTCGCTGTAGAGCAGCGCCTGCCACATCCAGTTTCCCGTCGCTTGATAGTCATAGAACATTCCGGTGTATTCCGGACCGAGCCCCTGGATTTTTTTGGCAGCCTTGATCAAATCGTCCCAGGTCGCTGGAGGCGAATCGGGGTTAATTCCCGCTTTTTTCAAGAGATCGCCGTTGTAATAGACGATCGGCGTCGAGATCGCGAAGGGAATCGCGTACTGCTTTCCGTTGAAATTCCCGAGCGCCATCATCGTCGGGTAATACCCGTCTTTTTCACGCCAGCGCGGATCGTTTTTCACGAAATTGGACAGATCGCAGGCATATCCCGCCTCGACGTATTGCCGGATCTGGTTGATCCCCTGAAACGACAAAACGGGCGCTTTGTTCTGCGCAACCCCCGCGAGAGTGCGTTGTGTAAGCTCCTCATAATCCGGATAGGGCGTCTCGAGCGTAACCTTCACGTTCGGGTGAATCTTGTTGAATTCTTTGATGATTTCCTGATGGATCGGGCGAAATATCTTCCCGTAGGGGTGCGCCACGGTAATCTCGACCGTTTCGGCGGCATGCGCGCAAACCAGGGGCAGCAGCGTGAAAATCGCCGGCGCGAGAATCGTCCGGCAGCGTTTTGAAGCATTTGCGAAAAAGTATGAAAACATGCTCATTCCTCATCAAAAAATTGGGATGAATCGAAAACATCTGTCGAGAGACATTCTTCCGCTCCTTTGAAGTTGAGCGGACTTCCAAATGGAATCACTTCATTCTCACCTCGATGAATTTGCGACGATCTCATTTCAGGCCCGTCAGTGTCATCCCCTGTACAAAACGTCTGCGCGCCGCAAGGAAAACGAGCATCAGCGGCAGAACGATCAATGTCGCCGTCGCCATCATCGGTCCCACATCGTTGCCGCCTTCGTCGGAGGCAAAGATCGAAACGCCAAGCGGAGGCGTCGCAAGGTCCATATCAGAAACGACCAGAAGCGGCCAGAAAAAATCGTTCCAGTGCGAAACGATCGAAAAAACCGAAAACGCGGCGAGCGCGGGGTAGATTTGCGGGACGAGGATCGCAAAGAGCGTATAAACCTCGCCCGCGCCGTCGATTCGCGCGGCGTCGATGATCTCCTGTGGAAGCGCCTTGAAGCTCTGACGCAGGAGAAACAACCCGAAGGCGCTGGTGACGAAAGGCAGTACCATCGCCGTACGGGTATTGATGATATCCAGGCGGCCCATGAGAATGAAAAGAGGAATCGCCGCGATGTGTTGCGGAATTAACAAGGCCGCCAATACCAGCCCAAAGCAGAACTTTTCGAGGCGGACACGCTTCCTCGCGAGCACGTAGGCGCCGGGGATGATCGTGACCGTCCGGGAAAAGAGTATCGATCCCGTGACGATGATCCCGTTTACGACAAACCTTCCCG